>NZ_JBHJTJ010000080.1:0-10400 GCF_042267765.1 Gottfriedia sp. NPDC056225
ATCGTTGTATTCTCTTGTAATTTTAGCGTCTTTCATTTTATCTGCTTTTCGTTCATTCTGACTCTTTACTTTATTCCACTCTTGTTTAAATTTAGCATGATCGCTACTTTGTTGTGTTTTTGCGGTAGAAAGAGATAGCCGTTTTCCTTTCACTGCCTGCTTTAAAACCTCTACCTTTGCAGGTGCTTCGTTAAATTCAACAATTACATTGACCAATTCTGAGCTTTTTTGGTTTATATCCGGCGAAATAACGAATCCTGGTGAAGCATCAAGTTGTTTCAGTGCCATCCTTTGTTCATCTGTTAAGTTTTCCAACATTTTTTCGACACTTTTTGAATTATTCTGACTTTTAATTTCAGCATTCGCCTTATAATGAATACCTGTTGAAAATAACATACTCGTAATAACCGTGCCTGTTAACACACGTTTAAGATTTGCTTTTTTCATACCTTTTCCCCCTGAACATCATATATAATTAAACTTTCAAAAAGAATGGGTAAATTATCTTTGATCAATATCAAGATGAATTTTAAATACTACTTTATAATTCATTCGTAGAAATCTGATTTAATGCCGTTCATGTGCTCAGGTGTAATATCTTAAGTACATCTCTATCCTTTGAGTTACAATTTGTGCTTGTTCCATTCGGTACATTTTTTTAATGGACATTTAAATAAAACTAATATGTACTTTACAAATCATCCTATTTAACACATTTTCTTAACGGTCATCACCATTTTTCATCTCTCTAAAGTTAAAGATCGATTTATAAATTTTTCCTCCTCATGATCATCTTCCCATCCTAAATTGATTATATGGAAAATTGATTATATTTATTTTTCTGAAAATTCCGGAAAATATCCCTATATTTATCGACAAAGATTAACAATTTCTGCCTTTTTTAATGAAAATTCTGGTCCGTGAGGATCGGTGAGGATGTCTCTAATAAATTTAGCGATTTGCAATTTCACTCTCTCTTCTTCCTTTAAAAAATGATAAAACCTTAAGATGCTGAAGCTTGTTAATTTTACGGCCAATTGAACTCTTCCTCTCCAACAAACATTAGAATAATCATTTTGTAAATTATTTAATGGGCCAGTTGACTAATACCTAATTCTGCGGTCAGTGGTATAGCTATTTAATGCTCTTTTTGTTGAATATTTTTATCAACCCGACCTGAACAACAAATCCTTTCTCATTAAATAAAAAAATCAGTAACCTTATAAGAGATTACTGATTTTTTTTTAAATTAAATTTAATTATTCTAAATCTAGAGCATGTAAAACATCATCTAATGTTTTACCTTTAGATTTCTTAACAGCCTTAGGAGAATTTTCATTCCATGGATTTTGCATTAGATAGTTATTAATGACATACTGCATATCTTTTGCATCAACAACACCATCATAGTTAATATCAGCATCACGCTTATTTGTGCCCCAATACGTTTGAATGTACACTGCATCGTTTACGTCAATGACGTTATCTTTATTGACATCTCCACCAGGGATATAGTCATATTGAACCGGTTTAGATCCAGCTGTCACTTTTCCATCCTCTTTTATTCCGACTGTAAAATCTTTTGATAACGTAAAATGACCTGGCACATCAATTTTTAGGTTAAAATTCTCACCTGTTATCGGTAATCTCGTTCTAAATGCCCACGGACTTATTTCAGAATAACCGAATTGATCAGTAACACCATATTCTTTTCCACTTGAATCTTTCACGCTAATTTTTGTGCCTGTTTTACTATAGTCAAGTTGTTTCTTCTCTGGCTCTAAACCACCAAACTTCATCAATCCTTCTGCTTCTATATCTGATCTCATCAATGAATAAATTGGTGTAACATAGAAATATGGTTGAATCCCTTGAGTCGTTACTTTACTATCATCCATATTAGTATAAACTGCACTAAAGAATCTTGAGCCAGTTGTACTCTTAAAGCTCATTGGCCCCTTGAAGTATACGTCTTTTGCCTTTACTGTTAAATCAACCAAAGAAACATCTCCAGCAATTCCTGTATTAGCTAGATCTCCAGTTGCTGAAGCAATGATCGTCATCTTAGTGTTCCCGCCTCCTAAAGGAGTAGTCATACTTTGAACGTCTAGTTTCCCTTTAAATGCACTATTTGCTTGCACGTTTACTACATCAAGGAATGTACTTGGATAAACGAAACTATATTCAACTTTCTTCACATTTGTTTTCACATTTTTTGTAGAGAATGTTACTGTCGTTGAGTCACCCATATTAATACGTTGTTTATCAGCGATTGCAGTTGTATAAGCTGTTCCTTTTCTTACAAAATAGGCATCTATCATACTACCGTAATTTCGAACACTTGCTTTGCTATAATCTGTGAAGTCGTATTCTGTAATCGCATTGACAATTGGACCAGATGAACTTAAAGGAATTTCCGCTTTGAAATATCCTTGAGCGTCTACTGGTATACTTGTTTCTGCAGAATTATTTGGATTATAATACGTAAAATTATTATCTCCTTGAGAAGCAGTAATACCTGCTGCCTTCATCTCATTGATGTCTTTATCAAATACATTACCTGATACACTTACTTTCGTATCGGTGGAATTAGCCGTTTCGTAAATGCCTCCTGGCTTCATATTATCCATTGTTACCTTGGGTTCTCTCTCGCCATAGTATACGGAAGTATCTGCTGTAAAGGTTTCCCCTATATCGTTTGTTCCTACCATTCGAATTTTATATAATCCTGGATCTGTTGCTTTATAGTCATATGCAATCGGATTATCTGGGTCACCAGTTAAAGGATAATATCTTCCTTCGTTTAACAAACCTCTGAAATAATAATCGGTATTCTCGTCTGCACCCATTCCATCAGCTGAGCCTAAGAAACCAATTTCTTTGTCTGTTTTTGGATTGACAAGGAAGAAATCAAAATAACGCATATGTGAATTCAATTTAAAGTTTGCCCCAATAGACCATCTAGTCGCATTACTTCCTGCTTCATACGCGATTGTATAAGCCGGTGGATTAGCTGTCAGATATTCAATTCCCTTTTTTACAGTATGAATCGCAAATGGAATTTTATATATTTCATCCGGGTTCTTTTGATTTGTATAGACTACATATCCTTCATAAGTACCAAGCTTTGCAGTTTTCGGTACGTTGATTGTAGCTTCCATATTTGCACTGCTATATTTTTTTACTTTGACAGATGATTTAACATCTAAAGTAACTCCATTTGCTGCAGCATCTTGGTCTGCTCTAGAATCACTCGTAAAACGGGCATCCATTGTCTGGAACTGAACCTTTACATCATATGTCTTATCTACAGAACTTTTATTAAATAAAGTAATTGTACGTTGATCTGTCAGATCTTTATCTTTAATTGCTTGTTCCCCAAAACTTAGTGCACCAGTAATGTTTTTAATTTGTTTAATTCCCTTATCTGCTAAAGTTGTTATATTATTTGTTACATTTTTAACAGTTAGAGTCTTGTCTTTAACTTGGATTTCAGTTTGCGCGTGGACTGCTTTATATGGATTTATACGCCCAGCCCCAACTTCATACACACTATATTTATCCGATAAAGGATCCGCCGTGTTCATCAGTGTTGCCTTAATATCAGAAGTCGTCATATCAGGATGTGCTTGCTTAATTAGAGCTGCTACCCCTACAGCGTTTGGCGTTGCCATCGATGTTCCAGACAAGCGCTCATAAGCGTAATCATAGTTTCCAATTTGGTCTGGCCCGTGCATATAAGAAGGAACAGTAGAAAATACAGATACACCTGGAGCTGTTACTTCAGGCTTAATATCGTATAACACTCGAGATGGACCACGTGAACTGAATGATGCTAATTTATCACCTGTTGTGACGATTTGTTTCATATTACTAAATGTAAAGTCTAAAGAACCACCACTTGTAGCCAATCCTCCTATTGGAGCAGCTAAAGCCTTTCCTTGTGCGTTACTAATTAAAAATGTTGGAATATATCCGTAACCTTCTCCAAGGTACACATCACCATTTGGCACAGGTGAATCATATAATATAGCACCGATTGCTCCATGTGCTTTCGCATTCGCTATGATTTGAGATAAACTAATGCTTCCTCGTTGAGCTAGTACAACTTTTCCCTTTACATCGATTTGTGTAGAAGTACCCACAGCTCCCGTCCAATACGAAGCTTCAGTTCCATATAATACATTGACTAATTTCATAGTTTTCCCATCAAAATCTGCTATGTTATCCGTTAACCCTTGAGCAGCTAGTTTTAAATCAGCAGGAACATTACCTGTTGACGATCTTAACGTTCCTGTATACGTCGGGATATTTACTGATGTATCACTTGCACCAACTGTAATAGCTAAAGGAGAGGTACCTGGTGCGCCAAGCGAATACATTGAATTTCCAGAGTTTCCAGCAGCAACAATTGCAGTCACGCCTGCAAGTACAGCATTGTTAACGGCAATCGTTGTAGGATATAATGGATCATTGTAATTTGCACCAAGAGACATGTTAATAATGTCCATTCCATCTGCAACAGCTTTATCAAGTCCAGCTAGAATAGCTGATGTATAACCAGATCCATATGGTCCTAATACTCGATATGAATAAATATCTGCATCTGGTGCAACTCCTGTTACTGAAAGGTCTCCATCGTTTTTCCCTTGTCCAGCAATAATACCAGCCACATGTGTTCCGTGCTCGGTATAATATGCTTCACCATTTGTAGCTAACTCAGCCTGACCAGAAGCCTTCCAATCTGCATAGGTCGTTTCCATTGGATCATTATCATTGTCAACGAAATCGTAACCACCTTTAAAAGCAGCTTTTAAATCTGGGTGGTTATAATCAATTCCCGTATCAAGAATACCTACTTTTACTCCTTTTCCTGTATAGCCTTCTTCATGAAGTTTTTCAACTCCAGGAAATGTCACCATCGTATGCGTTGCAGCTTGTGTTCCTGTAGTTGATGTCTCGCTGATCGATGGTGGCTCTACTTGAACTTGTAAATCACTATAGACAGATTGTACTGCACTTGATTTAAGTAGTTGTTTTATTTTGTTAGCCGGAATTGTCATTGCAACCCCATTAAAAGCTTTTTTATATGAACGTTTTATTGAATATGTATTTTTCTTGTCTTTTAATTCACTACTGAAAATAGTTTTTAAATCTTTTTGGAATGCTTTGTGTGAAGCGTTTATATTTTCTTGCGCATCATTTGCTGATAACGTTTCACCGTTGGATGCTGCCTCTAATACAGCCGCCTGCTCGGGCTTGTCCTTAAATTCAACAATAACAGATGTAAGTTTGTCGCTTGTTTGATCAACTTCAGGAGATATCTGAAGTCCCTCTTTGTCACTCAGCTTTAATTGCTTAATAGCTTCTCGCTGCTGAGGCGTAAGATTTGCTAATACTTGTTCGACCTTTGAAGTTGCTTGTGCATGAACTTGTTGTGAAAAGGAACCTGGTGTCATTGTAGTACTGATAAGTCCTGTTGTTAATGCTAATGTGGTAACATTTCGAAACATATTCTTTTTCATCTACTAACCTCTTTCTTTTCTCAAGATAGATTAATTATACAGACAATTGATTAAATATAATTTTCCGAAAATTCTACCAACTGCATTTTTTTGTAATTCTTTACTTTTTTCATGCTATAAATTAATTTTTTTGAAAAAAGATGTATAAAAGAGAAAAAAGAAGGCAATGTTAGTTTAGAAAAATTAAGAGGAATTATAACAATTGATTTTACAGAAATTTAGTTAATTATCTAGTTAATATTGTAAAAAAGCTGTAGGCATTGTTACTTTTGGGCTTACAGCTTTTTACATTGTATGATTTCAAATCCGATAACATCCTGTACTTATTTCTACTGTTCTAACCTAGAAGCTATTCAAAATCTTTAATTGTTAAAATAACGGTAAAGGTGCCTAATTTCAGTTAGCAGACCACTTCCATTTTTAAGGACACAATTCGTTTTGTTTCTTGTGACTCAAGCGCTGCAAGAATTTTCTCTAGTGATTTCATTCCTTCTTCTCCATTTATAAGGGGTTCTTTATTTTCTAAAATGTTTTGAACAAAATGGTTGATGACATTTGATGAAGTCTGTCCTCCCTCCTCATTAGTCTGGATTTTATCGAGTTTTATGATTAATAACCTTCCCATCACGGTATTCTTCAATTAATGAATATTTCGGATCAGCTTCTAAACGTAATGTCCCTTTTTCTCCATAAATAATCGTCGAATTATCTCCACCACCGGCCACATAAGCCCTTGCATCAAGCTTTCCAATGATGCCACTTTCCTTACGTAATATACAACAGCATTATCATCCACTACTGTGTTTTTCTTAGCATTCGTTTCAATAAATACCACTATTTCAGAAATTTCTCCAAATAAATAACATATTCAATTCGCTTTATGAACTCCAAGGTCACCCATTGCCCCGATAAAGGTTTTTTCTTTATTAAAGAACAGCTTCCTGCTCCATCTACACTCCTACCTTCAGGACCT
This sequence comes from Gottfriedia sp. NPDC056225, assembly GCF_042267765.1. Classification (NCBI taxonomy): domain Bacteria; kingdom Bacillati; phylum Bacillota; class Bacilli; order Caryophanales; family Bacillaceae; genus Gottfriedia; species Gottfriedia sp. NPDC056225. The sequence continues at coordinate 6,499 of NZ_JBHJTJ010000080.1, forward strand.
GAGTGGCCGAACGTGGTTTTAAAACTATAGATTTTTCCGAGATTTCCACTTTCAATAATCTCATTTGCTTCTTGATGAGATGTAACGAAACATTGATTATGAGCGATCATAAACTTTTTTTCATTTACTTTCGCTGCATCGATCATAGCTAACGCTTCTTCTGAATTTTTATTTATCATACATGGGCTCAAATGAGGATGGGATTTGTGAATATCATCACGGTAACGATTCAGGACAGGACAACAGCACAGTATTTAATTCGCCTATGGTTGTTGATTCTCCTGATTTGACGGCATTTCTAATAAAAGCTATCGATATGCTTTCTGAAGTTGCAGGCAAATTGGGTATGAGGATTGAGCAGACAAAATGGTAAGAACTGGCCGATCACTTAACAGGAGTCTTCTGTGACTATTTTATTGAGGACAATCTACCAGTTGCTAAAATTACTGCAAACAGAGAAGTAATAGAAAGCTACAGTATCCTTCCTCTCATCTCAATCATTTTGGGAGATAGGCTTCCTGAAGAGATTAAGGAAGAGATTAAGGAAAACATTATCAAATTACTTTCCAGTGAGCGTTATTTAACACAATGGGGTATCGCTACTGAAGCGATTGATAGTCCCTTGTATCAGAATGATGCATACTGGCGAGGTGCTATTTGGGCCCCTACTACCCTTCTAATAGTAGATGCTTTGGAGGATTGTGGAAAACAAGAACTCGCTATGGAAATTGCGTTTCATCTCAAATAGTCTTGTAGTTTTCTAGTGAGCTATTAATAATGTTTTGGTTAGAATATATTCCATAGCTTTCAAGATGCAATCCTATGTTTAATCTGTCAGTTTAATCTAAATACTTCATAAAAAATCTAGTAGTTTAGATTAAACTATTACATATATTGAAAGAAGATTTTATGATGAAATTCCAACAGACGCTACAGCTTATTATTTCTGTTTTCCATTCTTAAACGAAGAAGATGTATTTAAAGCACCAAGCTGGGCAAAGGAAACGGTATGTTACCAATTTTTCCTAGAGCGCTTTACGAATGGAGACTCATCAATCAATCCTGAAGGTACATTAGCATGGGAAAATGAAGAGCCTTCTACAAACAATTTCTTCGGGCTGATTCTGAAGGAATTATTCAACATTTAGATCACTTTTTCTGAAAATCTATATTCACAATTCGTATATCGTTTGGTATAGACTGTTTTATAAGTTTTATTTATTGAATCGCAATAATAACTTAACTTGAATAAAACATCCTTTCTAAATAAAACATCGGTAACCTTATGGAAGATTACCGATGTTTTTCTTTCTTACATTTAATTATTCTAAACCTAGTGCTTGTAATACATCATTCAATGTTTGTCCTTTGTATTTCGTTTTTGCTTTTGGAGAATTTTCATTCCATGGATTTTGCATCATGTAGTTATTGATAACATATTGCATATCTTTTGCATCAACAACACCATCGTAGTTAATATCAGCAGCACGTTTATTCGTATCCCAATATGTTTGGATATACAACGCGTCATTAATATCAATAACATTATCTTTATTAACATCTCCACCAGGGATATAGTCATAATCAACTGGTTTAGATGCTGCTGTCACTTTACCGTCCTCTTTTAAACCAATTGTAAAATCTTTTGACATCGTAAAGTGACCTGGTACCTCAACTTTTAAGTTAAACTGATCATTAGTGATTGGTAATCTTGTTCTAGCTAATTGAGTGTTTGTCGTAGTATATCCTAACGAATCCGTTACCCCGTATTCTTTCCCTTTACTATCTGTTACGCTAATTTTTGCTCCTGCTTTATTATAATCTATTTGTTTCATTTCAGGCTCTAACCCACCAAACATCATTAAGCCCTCTGCTTCAACACCTGCTCTTAATAATGAATACGTTGGTGTAACATAGAAGTAAGGTTGGATACCTTGTGTCGTTACTGTACTATTGTCCACATTTGTATAAACAGCGTTAAAGAATCTACTTAAACCATTTGAACTGTAGAACATCATCGCACCTTTGTAGTATTCGTCTTTTGCTTTAAAGGTTACGTCTACTAACGATGCATCCCCAATAATACCAGTATTTACTAAGTCTCCAGTCGCTGATGCAGTAATCGTCATTAACGTTTTCCCAAGATCCGGAGCTCCGGTCGTATATTGAACATCTAGTTTGCCTTTAAATGCCGCATTCGGTTGGACGTTCACCACATCAAGAAACGCACTTGGATATTTGAACGTAAACACAGCTTTCTTCACATTTGTTTTCACATTTTTTGTAGAGAACGTGACTGTCGTTGAATCACCCATATTGATACGTTGTTTGTCAGCGATTGCAGTTGTATAAGCCGTTCCTTTTCTCACAAAATAGATATCATTAAAACTACCATAATTTCTTACAGATGATTTGCTATAATCTGAGAAATCGTACTCTGTAATTGGATTGACAATTGGACCAGATGTAGCTAAAGGTATTTCTGTATTGAAATTACCTTGTGCATCTACTGGAATACTTTTTTCTGAAGAATTATTAGGATTATAATACGTAAAATTATTATCTCCCTGCGAAGCAGTAATACCTGCTGCCTTCATCTCATCGATGTCTTTATCAAAAACATTACCAGATACAGTAACTTTTGTGTCAGTTGGAGTAGCTGTCTCGTAAATGCCTCCAGCTTTCATGTTATTCATCGTCACCTTTGGCTCTTTTATTCCATAGTAAACAGGCGTATCTGATGTGAATGTTGCCCCTTTATCATTTGTACCAACCATTCGAATTTTGTATAAACCTGGCTCTGTTCGTTTAAAATCATACGCAATCGGATTATCTGGATTACCAGTTAACGGATAATATTTCCCTTCATTTAATACACCTCGGAAATAATAATCCATATTCTCATCTGCCCCCATACCATCTGCTGAACCTAAGAAACCGATTTCTTTGTCTGTTTTAGAATCGACTAGGAAGAAATCAAAATAACGCATATGAGAGTTTAGCTTGAAGTTTACTCCAAGTGACCATCTTGTGTAATTGCTCCCTGCTTCATATGGGATTGTATAAGCAGATGTAGGGCTTGCTGACACATAGTCAATTCCCTCTTTTACTGTATGAATCGCAAATGGAATTTTATATGTTTCTTCAGGGTTCTTTTGATTTGTATAGACTACATATCCTTCATATGTTCCTAGTTTTGCAGATTTCGGAACATTAATCGTTGCACTCATATTCGCACTGCTGTAACGTTTTACTTTTACAGATGTTTTGACATCTAATGACACGCCATTTGCAGCAGCTTCTTGGTCTGCTCTAGAATCATTTGCAAAGCGACCATCCATTGTCTGGAACTGGACTTTTACATCATATGTCTTATCAACCGAACTTTTATTAAATAAAGTGATTGAACGTTGATCTGATAGGTCTTTCCCCTCAACAGCTTGTTCACCAAAACTTAAAGCACCAGTTATGTTTTTAATCTGTTTAATGCCCTTATCTGCTAAAGTTGTTGTACTATTTGGTACATTTTTTATAGTAGAAGTTTGATCTTTTACTTGAATCTGAGTTTGCGCATGAACTGCTTTGTATGGATTTACACGTCCAGCCCCAACTTCATACACACTGTATTTTTCAGATAATGGGTCAGCTGTATTCATCAGTGTTGCTTTAATATCCGATGTATTCATATCAGGATGAGCTTGCTTAATTAAGGCCGCTACCCCTACAACATTTGGTGTTGCCATCGATGTGCCGGATAAACGCTCATAAGCATAATCATAATTTCCGATTTGATCTGCCCCATGCATGTAAGAAGGTACAGTTGAGAAAACAGATACTCCAGGTGCCGTTACTTCAGGCTTTATATCGTATAAAACACGAGATGGACCACGTGAGCTAAATGG
>NZ_JBHJTJ010000081.1:0-9812 GCF_042267765.1 Gottfriedia sp. NPDC056225
CATTTCTACTGATCGATTTCTTAAAGAATCATATAGTTTCATAGATGTAATTTGGAATGAAAAATACAAGAAATTAAGCCAAGTTCCACACAACCGCAAAAGGCTAGATAATGATGGAATTCTAATTAATATTGGTATTTTTGATGAATAATCTTATTGAACTAACGCATGCATTAGTTGTATAAGTTTTACAGTGTAGGCAAAGAGATAAACTTTAACCTTTTATTTGAATATATTGTACTAAGTAAACTTTTTTGCCCAATGTCACCTTTTTAAGAGAAACTCATTTCCTAGAGTTCTCTCTTTTTTTATTTTTAAAGGTTGTGCAACTACCGTGTGCGCTAGTTGTATAAAGAAAAGGCAAGACCACAGTTTTGTGGTCTTTTTCATTTGGTCTATAATCAACAATTAATGTTATAAGAGCTATATTTTTAAGGAGGAAAAATCATATGAGTATAAATAGTGAACCTGTAGTAATTAATTTGGATAGACCTCGTGTTCTTCGATTTGGACATAAAGCATTAAAACAATTAAAAGCAATGACTGGAAAAACGTTAGTTCAAATTGATGAATCGATTACAAATTTAGATCCAGATGACATTGAAGTTTATATGTATTGTGGATTAATGAGTGATGCGATAAGTATGGGTGAAGTGTTGTCATTGGAAAAAGTTGAGGATATCTTGGATAAGGCTGTTTCTTACAAAGATATTATTGAAAAAATTGCAATGGCTATTTCTAGAAGTTTTGGTGCTGAAGGTAATGAATTAAAAAACGAGATGGCGATAGAGAAGACCAAGAAGTAAAAGATTATGACTTCGATGAAACTTTGTCTATCGCTATTGAAATAGGAATTGGTGTACAGGAATACGATTATATGACTCCGTATGAACTCGGTCTTCATATTAAATCATTCAATAAACGTATGGAAACAGAGCAAAAAGACAAGCTTACATTAACTTGGTTGGGTGCGAATTGGCAACGAGCAAAAGAAATGCCGAGCTTAGAACAGGTTATTGGAAAACAACCAATTAAACAGAAAAAAATGTCGTCAGAACACATGTTAAATATGGTTAAAGTAATGAACGCAGCATTTGAAGGTACTACTTACTAAAGGAAGGAGGTAAATCAATGGCTAGTGGTTTAAGGAACTTATTGGTTCGTATTGGTGCAGATGCTTCACAAATGAAATCAGAAATGAAAAGTGCTCAAGGTGCATTAGGTGGTTTCAGAAATAATATTTCGGGCGTAATTAAAGGAATTGGCGTTGCGGCTGCTGGTGTTGGAGCTGCAATAGCAGGTATAGCTGTAGCGGCAGCAGCAATTTCTCCAGCAGTTCAAGATGCAATGAAGTTTGAAGCAATTATGGGAACACTTAGTGAAACATTGGGAAATAGTATGAATGATTTCATTAAATGGCAGGATACAGTGGGAAGATCACTTGGATATTCAAAGTTACAAAGTGCAGAACTAGCAAATACACTTTCATTAAACTTTAAATCAATTGCTACAAGCCAAGCGGACCTATTATCTAAAACAACTGAAATGATGAAAGTTGCAGCAATTATTAGTTCAAAACGTGGTATGGCCATGACTGAGGTTTCTGATCGTATCCGTTCAGCAATGAACCAGGAAGCTGACGGGGCAGATGAGCTTGGAGTCAATGTTCGTGCTAGTGCAATTATGCAAAGTGATGCTTATAAGCAAATGGCCAATGGAACACCGTGGGCACAACTAAGTACAAACATGCAGAAGACTATTTTGTATCACCATATATTACAACAAGTAAGTCAAAATTTAGGTATTGAAGTTGCGGATAATACCGCAATGAGGATGAATATATTTAAAGCTTCATTATTAGATGCAAGACTTGCTTTAGGTCAAGCTTTCCTTCCAGCTCTTGCAGCAGTCTTACCTTATTTAACTGCTTTTGCGAATAGAGTTACAAGAGCGCTTAAAGTTGTGGCTGCATTTATGGAAGCTTTATTTGGTCATAAAAAGAACATAAAAAATGCAACAAAAACTTTTCAAACACAGACCGCAACTACTAATAAACAAACTGCTTCTGTAGGTAAATTAGGAGATACGTTTACTAAAACTGGTAAAAAGGTTAAAAAAGCAGTTGATACCATGAAGCAAACACTAGCAGGATTCGATGCTTTAAACATCCTTAGCTCTGCAACATCTAGCACAGGAACTGGTGATACAGGTGTAGGTGATGTTGGTGGTGGTGGAGGTTCTGGCGGGGGCATTGATGATGGTGGTCTAAATGGTGGTGATGATGGATCGAACAATCCCATGGACGGTTGGTTAGATGATATGAAAGCAAAAGTTGTAGCGTTCGCGAACGCGGTAAAAGAATTTTTATCACCTTTAAAACCAGCGTGGGATAACTTAGTTTTCGGTGTTAAAGATTTATGGGGCGCTATAACTGATTTAATGACTAGTGATGGAATGAAATGGATAACAGAAAAATTGTTAGAAGTATATATTACTAGTCTAAAAACTCAATGGGATTTATTAGCGAATTCCCTTCATATTATCGCTGATGTTTTCCGTATTATTGCGGATCTTCTTAACGGAGATTGGCATAAAGCATGGACAGACACAAAACTTTTACTAATAGATTGCGGTCAATTAGTTATGGATTGGGTAACAGATTTATTTCCGGGTCTTCAAGGTGTAATGACAAAATTCACTAGTTGGTGGGTCGGTTTATTCCTAAACATGATGACTTCAATCGAAAATTTTGTCACAGACGTTATTAATTTTGATTGGTCACAAATACCAACTGCAATCCAAAAAGTATTAGGTGTGATCGCGACATGGTGGAAAACAAGTGTATGTGATTCATTCGCTAGGTCATTAACGGATATTAAAACAAATACGGAAAATGGAGCAAAAACGATATATTACGCTATAACTGGTGTTCTGGATGATATTGTTTCATTCTTTAAAGACGATGTAATCGGGACGTTCTATACAACTATGAAAGATGGGGTTAAGAACGTTAAAACTGGCGCTGGCTTAATATGGGGCGGTGTTAAAGATGGTTTCGTTAATGTTTACGATTGGTTTCGTGATAATGTCGTTAAAAAATTAATTACTGCTTTCGATAACTGGAAAACTCCGGTCAAAACTTCAGTTGGTGCGGTATGGGGTAAAGTTAAAGAAGCGTTTACGAACGTTTATAACTGGTATCGTGATAATGTCGTTACTAAGTTAAAAAGCGCTTATGATAATAATAAAAGTAGTATTTCGTCGTCAGCTGGTTCGGTTTGGTCAGCAGTTAAAGGGAAATTCAGCGACGCATATAGTTTCTTTTCGGGTGTTGCTAGTAAGATTAAGAAAGCATTTGGTGGTATTACTAGCGGTTTAGGTAGTTCAATCACAAGTGGATTTAAAATCGTTTACAATAAAGCAGTGGACTTCATTAACGATATGATTGATGCTATTAACAAAGTGGGAGATTCAATTGATAAAGTATTACCCGGAAATCAAATAAAACATGTCTCTCATATACCAAGGTTAGCTAAAGGTGGTATTACTACTGGTTCAACTATCGCTAATATCGGTGAAGCAGGCCGAGAAGCAGTATTACCATTAGAAAATAACACTGGATGGATGAAAGACCTTGCTTCTCAATTATCCCAACATATGGGCGGTGGAAGTGGTGGAGACATCATCATCCAAATCGGTGGATCAACGTTAGCACGTATTACTTCTAATCAGATCAACCGTTTACAACGCCAAACGGGAAAACCAGTATTAAAATTATAACGGGGTGATTATATGGCTTTTCTAGAAATTGGTTCAAGTTCGGGTGCGACGTCCCCCATTAAAACACCTAGCGAATATCAAGTAACAATTTTAGATTTAGACTCTGAAAAATCAACAAGAAATGCACAAGGAACATTAGTTAGAACAAGAATTGCGATTAAAAGAAAAATTTCTGTTACATTTCCAACTATGACAACTTCAGAAATGCAATCACTTTTAGTAGCCTTAGATAATAACGGTTCGACTAGTTTTTATTGTAAATTTCTAGATCCAAAAGATGGAGTTCTAATAAAGCAATTTTATGTGGGTGATAGAGTAGCGCCAATGTATAACTTTACATTAGGTCGATGGAAAGAAATTTCAATGGATTTCATCGAACTGTAAGGGGTGATTAAGTGTTAAATGTATCAAATAGTTTTATGAAAAACATGATGGGGAATAATAGAGTCATTGATTCATATATCATGGTTAATTTATCTACAAAATACGATTCTATGCAAATTATTAACTGGTCTTTTCACGATACTATTTCTGTTTCGGAAGTATTTGAGATCGGGACAACGATTGCGAACTCATTCGAAATAACGTTACAGAATACAAACGGGATAACAAACGGAATGTTAATCGAACCGTATATAGGGGTTAATGTCGGCGGATCTACAATCGAATATGTATCACTGGGAAAATTCAATGTTATTGATACAGAAATTATAAATAATTATGGTTCTACTCAGTTACATTTAACTTGCTTAGATAATATGATCAAATTAGATGTCCCGTATTTATGGACGGGTGGCGCTACTGATACAATTTCTAATATTATGAGTAAGTTGTCGTCATATTCTGGCGTTCCTCTGGCAGGTACATATCCCGCAACCATTGTTAATCAATCTACTGGATATACTTGTCGTCAAATGCTAGGATTCATGGCTGGTCTGTTAGGTGGTAATGGCGCTATGGATCGTGTCGGTAGAATAACGATCAAGAAATTAACGTCGCCAGTTGAAAATAATTCTTTTGTTGGTGGATCTACTTCGAAACTTACTTTTGATTCGAATATCGCAAACTATGTAAAGGGTCAATTTTACGATTTAACGGTTAATACGGCGAGTCGTACAGTATGGGACGGTTTAGGGGTTAAAGTAAACGACTTTATTACAAACGGTAATGTTTTAACGGGAATCAACCCGTCATTAGGTACAATTACTGGGATAAATGGTTATGTTATAACGATACGGGCGGACGTAACACAAACGGATAGTACACCAGCGCAAGTATCAGCTGAAAACATCGGACGACGAAATTCAACCGTTATGACAATCGCTGGGGACAATTACTTTGATTTCAAAGAAGGAAACGAATCTTATATTATTGATAAAATAACAGGTTATGATTTTAACGGTAATTCGTTCAGTAACGGTACAGTGTCAAATAATAAAGAATTACGAATTAAAAATCCGTTTTTCACACAAGCGCTTGTCGAATCATTAGCTACTAGTTTAATTGGTATTCCTTTCTTTACATTTAATATGGAATGGCAAGGAAACCCAGCTTTAGAATCTGGCGATAATATTCGGATCGATGAATTCGGCGTTTCAGCATGGAATACAATTGTAACTGATACCGTATTAACATATCCCGATTTTGGAGCAAGTTCTCAAACAGTTTGTGAAAGTCAGTTAGACAATAAAACGAACATAATTGATAATACAGGCGAAACGGTTAATAATCCAGAATTAATTAACGGTTCTATTACTGGCGGTATGATAGTTAATACAAATAGCGCTGGTACTATGTCCCCGAACTTTAATAATGGATATTTCGGTTTACACATGAAAAATCAAGATATTCGCGGTGTCAATGCGCTTGTATTCAATGATGAAACCGATAATAGTAGTGAAGGGATCTTATTTCCTAAAAATGGAGCTGCTAGTGACAGTGTTAACATATCTGATTATCAATCTCTTAGAACTGTTAACAGTCAATTATTATTTGATACAAATCGCGTAATACATGAAGGAAATGTCATTATCCAAACTGGAGCGGTATCGATTACACCAGTAGCGAATACTCCGACGTCGATAGCGGTCACATACCCGAAACCGTTCCCGACTTTACCTTCGGTTCAAGTTACACCTAATACGGGTGTTCCAGAATCGGAAGTTAAAATGGTTTCGTTTGGGAATCCAACCGTTAACGGGTTCAATGCTTTCATATACAGAACAAATACAAACGCTACAACGCTTTATTGGGTCGCGATCTGGGGGAATAGTTAAATGATCCTTTATATTATCCATAATGAAAAGAATATTATTACTGCGGTTGGTACATCCCCTATTGAGGATAACCCAATCGCGGTAGAAGTTGATTCTATGGAAATATTCGAAAACCCTAGCGCTTATCGTTATATAGACGGGCAAGCGGTAAAGGACGAATCTTTAATCCTAGAAATCGCTAAAACTAAGAAAATGGCGGATCTGGGGACTGAATGTGATAATGCAATTTTAGGACGCTTTAAAGCTACTATCGATGGGGCGGATTATCTATTTTCGAATGATTCAGTCGCGCAAGCTAATTTCGATAAATTAATGTTCGCTTTCGATAAAGGTTTTTTAACCGAAATAAAATGGACTGCTTATGATATGGAAGGAAGTGTCGTTCGGATATTAATTACACCGCCTACAATGATAACTCTATTTGTAGCACATTTAACGCATATTCAAGAAAATATTGTTAAGCTTCGCGATATATTGCAACCGCAAGTCGAATCAGCAACGATCGAAGAACTGGAATTAATAACATGGTAAAGTATATCTGGAATATCTAAATAAGTATTGACCAACTAATTAATACAATTTTAGGTGGAAATCCTGATGAAACAATGTCCTCACGCATGGGAAAAAGAATAGATACTTGTATTTTTTGCAAATTCATGTGTAGATTCTTAGATTTGTTTCAGAAGAATCATTGTATAAAATCCATAGAGCAAGTTGAAACAACACCTAAATCATAGGTGTATTTTTTTATGCCTAAAGGAGATGGAACATTGGATATTGATGTTATTTCATTATTGCCAAAGCTAATTCAAACAGCGTTATTATTTTACTTTCTTGTAAAATTTCTAGATTTTATCACAGGACTTTTAAAGACCTGGAAAGGTGTTTCAGAATACAAATCAAGAGTCATGAGAGACGGAATTATTCGATGGATTGGTGAATTAGTTGGGATTGTATTTGTATTAGCTCTAGATATAGTTCTAGGGCTTAATTTTTATTTAACAGGATTTACACTTGCCCTATTTATTTATAAAGAAGGTGGGAGCATCGTAGAGAACTTAAGAGCTATTGGTGTGGTACTTCCTGCACAAGTTGAGGACAAATTAAAATCATTCGATAAAGGAATTGTTCAAAATGACATGGAGAAATGAATTTATTCCAAAAAACAAATATACAAGACCAGGTACATTATTAAAAGGTGTATTGAAAATTGTAATACATTGGACTGGCAATCCTGGTGCTCCTGCTAAAAATCATGTGAAATATTTTGGTGTTACTTTACCAGCTCAAAGTAAATTATTAGAACAACAAGGGAAGAAGTATACAGCTGCTTCTGCTCATATTTTTGGAGATAAAGATGAATCAGTTTGTATTATTCCTTTAAACGAAGTAGCTTATCATGCAAATGATGTTCAAAAACATAATGATGATGGTTCGGTATATCGAGGAGTTAAAGAAATTGCTCCAAATGCTAATTTATATACTTTAAGCTATGAAATGTGTGTAGAAAAAGATGGCACTATTCATCAAGACACTATTAATCGTGCAATAAGTGATATTGCAGCGATTTGTATGACTTATAAATTAACAGAAAAAGATATTGTAAGACATTTTGATGTAACTAAAAAAGATTGCCCTTCACCATTTGTTAAAGATCTAGTTAAATTCGAGGACTTCAAAAAACAAGTGGGATTAATACTTAATCCCACAAAAGTAGAAACAAAACCTGCAGCTGTAAAAACTAAACCTCCTTTTTATCCTGGTACAGTGCTAAAAGTAGGTTCAAAAGGAAATAACGTTCGATTAGTTCAAGAAAAAGTTGGGGTTACAACTGATATGAAGTTTGGACCAAAGACCGAGGCTGCAGTAAAAGCATTTCAAAAGAAAAACAAACTTACTGTAGATGGAAAGATTGGTCCTAAAACCTGGGCTAAAATGTTTCAATAAAAAATAACCATGTGTTCATTATTGAATACAAGGTTACTTTTTTTGTGAAATTGTTGTTCAACTAACGCATGCGTTAGTTGAACAACGTTGATTACCTTAATCATATATTAAATTGATCACCATTTAATTAAGATATTCTAGTGGTCTATACATTTTTCTGAATATTATGTACAATATTTAGTGAGAGGAGGTTGGTTTAATGTCTGAAAGTAAAAAACAAGATAGCTTATTAAAAGGTATTGCAAAAGGTTTCAAAGAAGGATTAACATTTGGTTCAGTTTTAGATCCAGATATGAGCCAAAAAAAAGTTGAAGAAACTCGTGAATTTACTGCAAAAGAAGTAGTTGATCACTTTACTGGTAAAGAAAAATTGTCTGATGGTGAAGTTGAAGAACTTAAAAGAGCAGCAAAGTATAATCGTAATACTTAACCGTAAACGTTATGAAAACAGAATCTCCCCATAGAAGATTCTGTTTTTTCTAGTTCAACCAATGCATGCGTTAGTTGCATAAGAACTTACTCATATTTTGTATAAATAACGGGCATTTGTAGTACAAAAAAAGGATAGTAAGAACTGAAACAATTTCAGCTACTATCCTTTTATTTAAAATTCTACAACGGAATAATGTATTGCATTAAATCTCCTGGTTTTGTAGGTGGTTGTGCTTTATGTGGTCGAATAAACAATTTAAAATAGAATGTCATAAAACGGTTTCTCATTTGGAGTTCCACCTTTCATGGATAAATTTTTAATGTAATTTATTATATTCTATTTATTATCTAAAAGTCCTTTTCATATGCAACTAAAGCATCAGTTAGTTCAATAACTAATAAGATTTTTCAAGAACTTTCTGCTGGATCATCCCATTTAAAAAAGCCTTCTGTCCAACCTAAATCTTCATCAATTAAACATTCTCCAACAAAGAAACACTCTTTAGGATAGTTGTTAAATCCTTCAAGCTTAAAATAACGTTCAAGAGCCTTTTCTGCTTTTTCTCTTGTAGAATAAACACCTAATATTTTTGTTTCTTCATGTTCGTCTTCATCACCATAATCATAGATATGAGTTAGCAAAAATACATACTTCTTGTTAATTTCCACCTAAACCACCTCATATTTCATATTTAATTATTTTTCAACTAAAGCATTAGTTAGTTGCGTAAGGTCATTTTTAATTTGCTAATTAAATTTTACCAAATCTGGACTTAGTGCAATAAAATGTGGTAGCCAACAGTCTGAGGTTCGGTGCCTATTTCGTGGTTATTCAAGCAGACCCTATTAAAGCCATCTAAGCCATCACAACCACAACATCCATTTATTCTGCTTTCATCAGGATGGTAATTTGAATTAATTAAATCATTGATATTAATAATAATAAACCCTTTTATATTAATATCAGCTTCACCATTATCTATTATAAAAAAGCCTTCAGGAATATAAGCTTTCCCAACGTTTTCACTTAGCATCTTTAAGTCTGTTAATTCAATTAACTTTTTCGATATCTCAATATTACATTCCTTACAAACTAATCTCATCCTTTTATAACACCTCAATAAGCTGTATTTAATATAAATATAGCACACTTTCGAGTATTCCTTATGCAACTAAACTGCTATTTAGTTACATAAGAAAAACGATCCTTCGTTATTGAAGAATCGCATGAGTTAGTTCAATAATGTTTATCAACCAGGGCTTGTTGCATAATTCATACCAAGTAAAACAATCATTAGAAGTAATATAGCAAAAACAATACGTTTCAACGATACCCCTCCTTAAATAAAGATAAGTACAAGGATATATTCTTATTCC
>NZ_JBHJTJ010000082.1:0-9360 GCF_042267765.1 Gottfriedia sp. NPDC056225
ATTTTTATTTGTTTTAGGAACAATTTCTGGTCTTGTTCAGAAGTTTCCAGAAATATTCCTTGTAAATACATCGTACTTTATAAGAAGTGCAGTCTTTATTGGTCTAATTGGAATAATCTTTACTATTTTTGAAAAAACAAAAATAAATGAAAAAAGAGTTCATTTTACAATTGGTATCATATTAATCTTCTTAGGTATTCTGATTGACTATTTAATGGTGTAAAGGTGCAATACTGAGTAAAAACATCTTCAACTAACTGATGCATTTGTTGTATTATGCTGGGCTGCTTAGGCAGTCCTTTTTTATTCAAAATAATGGCAGTTTAGTTGAACAAGGTGATTAATAATTTATGTCGAATAATAAATGTTAAATTATAATTACAGGGAGAACCTAATGAAAAAAAAGTTACAAGTTGTTATCCTATCGTTAGGTATAACAGGAATAATTCTAAGTGGTTGTGATACAAAAAATGTAAATACTGATGCTGGTTATGATGTGTACACACAAAAAACTTTAAAGCCAATTAAAGATAAGATTTATAAAATGGGAGATACGGTTGAATTTGATAAAATTCAGGTCACGATCAACAATGCTCGCATTACTAAACCTTCAAGTAAAAAAGACAATTATAAAGGTGATGTTCTTACAGTAGATTTACAGGTATGGAGTAAACCGTATTCTAAAGATGTTCATATCAAAGCAACTGATTTTGAACTATATGATTCTAAAGGTGAAATGAAACAACATTACGATGGTTATATTGGACAAGAAATTAGTGGAAATCTATCTGGAGAAAAGAGTCCTGACAGTTCTGTTCGTGGTCTCGAGGGTGGTAAACTTTATTTCGAAATCTCTAAATCAGAAAAGTATAAACTAGTTTTTAAACCAACATTTTCAAAGAAAGTTAAAGAGATTAATTTTAATGTATATCCGAATTGATATTTCAATTCTTATGCAACTAACTGATGCATGTGCGGCCGAGCCTAGGTCGTATCATATAGCGGGTGGGATTCCCGTCGAGTAAGAACTAGCCATTCACTCGTAGCAAGTCTTGGAGGGATAAAGGTAACTTTAGTCTTTAAGTGTAGACAGTTAGGTTGCGGGCCGAAAGCCAAATGGTTGAAGGGATTGAGCTTCGAAATGTTAATAAAACGAGAGGGCTGATGCCTTACGCATAGCAGAAAGCAATATTTTACCTTTCGTTAGGGCAAGAAAGGTAAAGCCTCTCCGGAGTCAGAGACCTTGGCACGTAACACATTGATATGATACGGCAACTCGGGATACCCTACCGGTCTTTTCATTTAATAGAAGAGTATGGTGTACAAGCGATAACAAGTAAGGAAACCAAATGCCGATGTAGGGAGTCGGATAGCAGTGTAGTACCTATGAAGTTGGGTAATGCCGATGGAGGAAAGACTGCTACCAAAGTATCACCCTTAATAAGGACACATTTACTACACACAGAGGTAGAATAAATGGAAACAAAACTATTAAGGATAACAGAATAAAAGTCTTATAGAAATTAGCTGAGTTCTGTGAATGATAAGTTGGAGGAGCCGTGTGCGTTAATAGCGCAAGCACGGTTCTGGGAGGGGATGGAGTTCGATTTACCGTAAGGTAAAAAGACTCCTTTCTACTCGACTAGTTTGTACTATTCGGTTTAAAAAACAACAGGAGAGATGGCATGAGTTGGTATATAAAAGTGTTAAAGAATTCTTTTGATTTTTCAGGAAGAGCAAGACGTAAAGAGTATTGGAGGTTTACTCTGACCAATACTCTTATCAATTTTTTAATAACTGGAGTATTGGTTTCGACAAAGGCATCCTTTGTAGTTAATATCATGGCAATAATATATAATGTTTTAATGTTTATTCCAAGTTTGTCTGTAAGTATACGAAGACTCCATGATATTGGTAAAAATGGATGGTGGTTGTTGATTAGTGTATTGCCATTTCTATGGGTCTTACCGTTATTTTTACTGCCAATAGCTCAAGTTTTCGAAATTAATTTACAGTATCAGCTTGTCGGGTTAGTGGGTATTTTTGTCTTTTTACTAACAATAATCTGTTTCATTGTAATGATTACGTTCTTTTGTATTGATAGTCAAAAAGGTGAAAACCAGTACGGAGCTAATCCAAAAGGAGAATAATCTATTAAGAAAGAATTAAACAGAGAAAATATCGAGTCTTATTCAACTAACGCATGCATTAGTTGAACAACTAGATCGGCTGTTTAGTCGATTTTTTTATTCAACAAAATGGCAGGTTAGTGTAAAAAGCTAATGAGGGTTGTTTAGAGGCAATTTTTTGGAACATGCCGAATGACTTAACAAATTAATTATGAACGGAAAAGGCCGTGGAATCTCTGCAAGCGAATAAAAACCCTTGCATTATAGTGCAAGGGTTAAATGATTAGTGATGTAAGGTAGTATCAGTGGTAGCTGCTGATTCAATATTTACATTCAAAAATGTAGCTTTTACACTTTTTGAACGAAGAAAATATGGAACCCATATTGCAGCATTTACGATAATACTTTCAAAACCTCTAACTCCCATACTGAGTAGTTCTCCTTTTCCTTCTTGTAATACAGGTAGATCATTTATAATAATGTTGGTAAAAAATATGTCTAAAAATTCAAAAACTACTAATCCAAGTAAATAGATAATCATAAATTTAGGAAACAAACGGCTTTTTTTGAACATCAATACTAAGAGAAATACAGGTACAATTATGAGAAGGATTTTATAGATAAGTTCAAAAATAAGTAAAGGACCAAATAAATGGTGATAAGCATTAGAACCGGGTGTAGTTAATGCATGCCAATTATTGGGTTGAAAATTCACCATTATATTATTGTAAATATCAAGAAAAGCAAAAATTGGTACAGTTATTAAACGAATCACAACTAAAATTATCCAACCGCCGATTCCTTTGTACTTTGGTTTAATACTCAATTCTTCATTTTCCATAAAATCCCACCTTTTTCAAAAAATTGTAATCTAATATTTTGTTTATTTGGATATATGAATATAGGAAAAAATAACTGTCCCAAAATTGATAAAAAAATCTTCAACGTAATTCAATTTAAACTGAGAATGTATTTTATTTTTGGATAGAGACTCTTGCTAATTTATATGATAAATTAGGAAATCCAATTCATATGTAAATTATTGATTACTATTTTAATTCTACAATCCCGATTGAGACACCTCTTAAACCGTACAACTCAAATTTGTTAAGGATTACACTTAACATGCTTTAGTTGAAAATAAACTTACGAGGAATTTCAATTAAAGAATGGATTAGAAGTTGTTGAAGGTCAACTAACATTTGCTATATAATTGAAGAAAAGTTAAGCCGAGTCTCTCGGCTTTTTTTGTTTATACTTTCTTATGAGGTACATTAAAGGGGAATTCATTAGTGAAAAAATTATATTATGCGTGTGTTATGACTGTAACTGGTCTAATTAATTTAGGATATATAATATTTGGTTTTAATACTGATGTGTGGTGGATAAGATTTATTTTAAGTACATCAAAAATACTTTTTCTATTAAGTGCCATTCGATATTTTGCTAAAGAAGATGCTATTCCAACTGAAGAATAAATATAAATATTCGCTTATTGCCAGAGTTTCAGACCTCATTAACTACAACAACATTTTTAAATCTTATACAACTAACGCATGCGATTCTTCAATAACGAAGGATCGTTTTTCTTATGCGGTTAAATGGCAGGTTATTTGAACAAAAAAATTGAAGTATTTCATATTATACTGGAGGTGTAGAATGGAAAATAAGAAAAAGTACGCTTATAAAGTTTTGATATATCAAGCATTTGTAGATATAAAAAATAATACCACTCATGAAGAGGCTTTCCATATTGCTCACGTATTCCACAATCTAGCGCTTCTTATGGTAAAAGATTTTGAAGGAATGAATGAAGCTGAATTTTGGAGTCAAATAAACTTACTTCAAAAAAAACTTGGTGTAAAATATTATAAAGAATTGTTTGAAAGTGCCTTAGCTAATGAGGGAAAGTTTCTCTAATTTTAGGGGGAATTATGCAACTAAAGCATGCGTTAGTTGAAGATCATCAAGAACTGTTTTACAGACTTTCGTTGGGTTGACAGTTGGTATTGTTGGAAGAAGGTCTATTTGATATTTATATTTAATATTTATTATAAAACTTTTCTTTTTGATAAGAGGTGGAGTAATGAGGATAAGAAATGTGACTTTAGTAGATGATGCAAGTGGAACTTCGGAAATACCTGCTCCAATTGTTATCGATTGGGTAAGTCTCATTTTTTGGGTATTAATGTTTTCTGGATTGGTTCTATGTGCATGGGGTCTTTGGAAAAAATCTTGGACATCATTACTAATAAGTGGAATTGTATTATTACTTCCAACTCTGTATTTTTTTATTGCATCAGAGAATTGGTTTAGATTACTTGTGCTAGTACCTCTGATTCCTTTCGTACTTACTTATTTCACAAAAAAAGAAAAATAAGAGCAAACTTAAGCCCGTATCCCTTATTGAACTTGTACAAAAAAGCTTATTTTCTTAAAAACTTAATTTCTAAAACTAAAAAATCAATTAATAGATAAAAATAAAAACTTATTCAACTAACGCATGCGATAGTTCAACAATAAAAAAGATCGACAATATCGTCGATCTTTTTTATTGTGCTAATGTCAGTTAGTTTTAAGAAGGTATTCGCCAATTATATGAAGAATTTATTGGGTATTAATTCAAATAGGAGGACTGTAATGTCTATTTATATTAATATCAAGGAATTTAAAAAGTGGGTAATTGAAAAGGACTTAGAAAATGAAACTATAAAAGGTTTTTGGGAGAACTTTAATAGTTGGAAGGAAGAATACCCTGAAGAATATGTGAACACTTTTAAAAATGGATTTGAACAAAAAAAACTCTCCTTTTATATTAAACCAGTTTCAATTACAATGACCAACTGGCCAGATGAAGACTATAATCACGTTGTGATACGACTTGTTATTGAATACGATGGTTCTGAGATTGGAGAATATAAAATGTTTTTCGACTATGAAACAGGTGATATATATGATGATATGTTTTGGGTTTATTAATTCATTACGACTCTTAAATAACTAATACAATGCATTAGTTGAAGATCCATTTTCCACAGTTGTGCCTCATTTATAAAAAAAGCTGTCAGATTGGAAAAAATAAGGAAAATTAAAATATATCGAATTTATTCTATTTTATGTTATAACAAGGGAGGAAAAACAATGAAATATTGTATGGAATTTGATGATACCAACTTTATTGGGATAACTAATGCTGAACAATATAAATCATTTGTGGATGAAGATTGGGAGTTTGAGATTCTTCTACAACATTTTGCATTTGAAATGAAAAAAGGACATATTCTGGTTTTTCAAATGACTGAAGAAGGTATTGAACATTCTTGGAAAGTTGACGTAAAAGTTGGAACAAAAGAAATTAGTCCTAAATGCTTTCGGAGGGCTGTAGGCTACATACGAGTAACAGATGATCAATTATTTTTGGTAGACTATGGATGCCTCACGATGGCAGCACAGTTTGAAGATGAAAAAGTACCTGATAAAAATTGTTCAAATTATAGAATAAAGATTGATAGTGGCATATATAAGGTCGAATTTATTCAATTTTATAATGTTGATGAAGATGAATATATTGGAACAAATAACACAGACATCCTATTGAATTTCATAAAGGTACCTAACTTTGAACCGATAGTGGATAGTGTCTTTTGGTGTACATATTAAGTCAGTTTGTTGGGCAATAAAAAAATTTATTATAAAATCCATCAGGTCTACAATGAAATTCAGACTGTTGCTTATGCAACTAACTGATGCATTAGTTGAACAAGGAAATGTAGATATAAGAAATAGAATTAAACCCAGTATATAAAAGCACTTTATATTGATCAAATAGGAGGCGGAAAATTGGTTAAAAAATTCACTCTTTTATCGGTATTAGTTGTAATCATTTTGTCAGTATACGGGCTTATCACTAACCAATTCTGGACTTTAATACCTTGTTCACTTTTTGTATTAGGAATAGGGCATTTTGTATGGGCAACTCAGAAAAAAGGAAAACTTAGAACCAATCTTTTCATTATGACGATAGGTCTTGTATTTCTCGGTTTTATTAGATTGTTATCGAACTAACTGATGCTTTAGTTGAACAACGTTTGGCTGCTTCGGCGGTCTTTTTTGTGCAATTAAATGGCAGTTTAGTTGCATAAGGAAAGATGGATTATCATGAGGAATAATCACTTGATTTTAATCGAACGAACGTTTATTATAGAATCATGAGATATAAAGATGAAAATAAAAACGAAGCAATTTTTAAAGCGACAATTCAATTATTGAATGAGATTGGTTTTTCTGATATTTCAATGAAGAAAATCGCTAAACGAGCAAATGTATCTTCTTCAACCATTTATGTTTATTTTGAAAATAAGGAGGATATGTTAAGCAAGTTATACACTAATGTTAAACAACATCTAAGTCAGAAAGTGTTAACAGGTCTTGAAGAAGAGATGCCAATCAAGGTTGCATTTGAACAAGTACTTAGAAATCAAATTGAATTCATTTTTAACCATAAAGATGAATTTTTGTTTCTAGAACAATTTAGTAATTCTCCGTTAATTAAAAATTTATGTATTGAAGATCATAGTTGGATGTTTCAACCTTTATTTGATTTAGTAGAAAGAGGTATTGAACAACAATTATTAAAAGAGTCCGATACAATGTTGCTTTTAGTTTTAATAACTGCTCCGATTACTGATTTGGCTAAAATGCAATTTAATGGCGAGTTTGAGCTTAATGAAAAAAATATAAGTGATTTGATTCAAATGAGTTGGGATGCTATTAAACGTTAATGTATCCCTCTTTTTTAAAAATTAAAATGAACGAACGTTCGTTTAAAAGGAGGTTATTAAAAATTTATGTTATTTTCTTCAAAGAACAAACTCAGATTTGAAAAATCCAAAAACTTTCTTCATGGGAAGTTTAAATATCCTATTAAATCGCCTATTGACTATAGCATAAAGGCTCTTATGCCAATTCTTATTGAATACATGAGGGGAAATTTGAAAGCACGACCTAAAGAAATGCTTCCAGTTCAACGTCTAACTAAATCATTACTTTCTAATAGCTCAGATAAAGCAACGGTTACTTGGTTCGGGCACTCTACTTCTATATTACAGGTAGACGGTCAATTTTTGTTGTTAGATCCCGTATTTGAGAAATATTCTTCTCCTTTTAAGTAAGGTGGCAAACGATATAGCGAACAAATGCCAATCGAAATTGATGAGCTTCCGGATATTGCAGTTGTACTCATTTCACACGATCACTATGACCATCTGGAATATAGGACTATCAAGAAATTAAGAAGGAAGGTAAGAAAATTTCTTGTACCACTTGGTGTAGGAAGCCACCTTGAAAGATGGGGGATTGAACCTGAACAGATTATTGAACTCGATTGGTGGGAAGAAGCTGATTTTTTGCGTATGAAATTCCGTTGTACACCGGCAAAGCACTCCTCAGGTAGAGGGTTTTTTAATCAAAATTCAACCTTGTGGAGCTCATGGGTCATTGAAGGAATGAATTCAAAAATTTTCTTTAGTGGTGATAGTGGCTATGGACCGCATTTTAAACAAATTGGTGATAAATTTGGTCCATTTGATTTAACGTTGATTGACGCTGGTCAATACGACAACAAAGGTTGGTGGCCTTTGCATATGGTACCGGAGGAAACTGTTCAAGCTCATATAGAACTTAGAGGCAGTATTTTACTGCCGATTCATTGGGGAGCATTTACATTAGCAATCCATGACTGGGACGAACCGATTGAACGTGTGCTTGAAGCTGCAAGTGAAAGAAATGTTGTGGTTGCTACACCCCGCATTGGAGATACTTTCGAAATTGGAATAACAAACATATCACAGATTCCGTGGTGGAGAGATATTTTTTAAGGAGGTGATATGAAAAAATATCTTTAGATTAACATTAAAGTTAGAAAAATTTCTAGTTTTATTTATTAACATAAATTGATTTTGAATAGTTTTTACTTTTTTTAATAAGGAGGATTCATTTGAAAAATAAAATCATTTTAATTACAGGATCTACAGATGGAATCGGAAAGGTAGCAGCAAAGACTTTAGCAAAGCAAGGTCATACAGTCATCATTCACGGACGAAATAGAAGTAAAGCTCAGTCTGTTTGTGAAGAAATTAAATTAGAAACAGGGAATCTCAAGGTGGATTATTTAATAGCCGATTTATTTTCATTCGCCGATATTAAGCGCATGACTGATGAGTTCAAGAAAAAATATGATCGACTTGATGTGCTAATAAATAATGCTGGTGCATTTTTCGGTAAGGTTAGAGAAATAACTACAGATGGACATGAAAAAACAATCGCCCTTAACTTATTTACTCCGTTACTTCTAACAGAATTATTACTGGCTGAACTGGCAAAAAGCGCTTCAGCTAGAATTATTAATACGTCATCTGCAACTCATAAAATGTCAGCATCAAAACCTATTTTCAACGATTTACAGTTAGAAAAAAACTATGAACCATCTAGAGCATATGGTTTGTCTAAATTGTATACCATTTGGGTAACTAGACATTTTGCGTCTTCTTTAAAAGAAAAAGGGCTTAATAATATAACGGCAAATGTATATCATCCTGGTGCAGTGGCAACCAGATTTGGTCAGGATAGCGATAAAGGATTTATTAGCAATTTGATTTTTAAAGTGGCACTTCCATTCATGACGAAACCAGAAAAAGGAGCAGACACAACTGTTTATTTGGCAACATCCGGAGAAGTAGAAAATGTTAGTGGAAAATACTTTGGTAAAATGAAGGAAGAAGCACCGAGTGATAAATATTACTCTGCAGAAACCGAAAAAATGATTTGGGATTACTGCATGAAAATTATTAGTCCATATCTTAAAAAATAATGTTGATTAAAGCATTATAATAATCAAGTTCATGGAAGCTATCTTTTAGGTAGCTTCTTTTTATATGTTTGTAAATTGAATTCAAGTTCCTATTCAACTACCATGGGAGTACGATATAAACTTCCATTCACTGTTGTGAATCTGAGGATTCATGGATGGCTAACGCATGCATTAGTTGAGCAAGGTATGGATGTTAATCTAAAATTATCGGCTTAAAAATGTTGTAATTTGTGGGTTAATGTTTAAAAGTTGAACGATTTTCTTAATATAAAATCCCTATCAATTTTCATTATAATTAGTGTATATAAGTTAAAGGAGCGCTAAAAATTGAATAGAAATCAAGATAATAGAAACAATCAAAAT
>NZ_JBHJTJ010000083.1:0-9206 GCF_042267765.1 Gottfriedia sp. NPDC056225
GTCCCGGGGCTTTCGCTCGTGCTGATCTCGTACCCCCCACCGGCCGGCGTCTGCACCCCCCAACCCGGCTGAGGTCTAGGGCGGTCGCTACCGCGACCGTACCGGTCCGTCCCGGACCTACTCCCCCAGAGTGCTTGCCCGCTCGCGCGTGTGCGCGGCACCTGGTCCCGGGGGTCGATCGCGCAGGGCTCCAGGCCCACCGTTTGCGTGATCGTCTCGGGAGAGATCGTTGCCGAGTGAAGAGGGTCGGCTGTGCGGCACTCCGTCTAACGGCGTTACACCGGGGATCAGCCGGCGGGCAGTGCACCGAGCTGCCAAGGGTAGGTGCGGGTGCCAGCGCGTCACGTCGTCCCGTCGCGCTGGCGAGCCCGGGGAAGGGCGCCTCTGTGGAGTTGTCCAGGGGTGGTCAGTTGCCGCGGGCCGCCCGGTGCTGGCGTGCGCGAGCGGACGCGGCCGACTCGATCGCGAGCCATGCGGGGATGGCCACGCGGGCAGGCCGAGGTGCCGGCGCAGCAGGAGGCCGCGTCGGCGTGGGGTCTTCGGGGATGGCTGCGGGGTCGGTCAGGCAGGACGCGCAGGAGCCATCGGTGAGTTGTCCGGGGTGGCCGCACGAGGTGCAGCGGGGGCCGCGGTATTCGCGACGGGCGGTCACAGGGCTGCGATGCCGTCGATGGGTCCGGGCATGACCCGTGGCATGGGGAACTCGGTCTGTCCGGGGACGTGGGGTGCGGGGGCCGGCCTACCGGCGGCGTCCGCGCGGTCGTGGGCGTCCTGGTGGCGCTGGTCGCGGTAGGCCAGGTAGTCCTCGCGGAAGATGCGGTACGTGCGCCTGCCCAGCTTCAGGGCGGGGATCTCCCCGTCCGCAATCCAGCGGTAGACAGTCATGGGCGTGACGCGCAGCTCTTCAGCTACCTCGGCTACGGTCATGTACTGCGGGAGGGGGGATGTGGCCTCGGTCACGATATTTTTCTCCGTCCGCCCGGGTAGCGTCTTTCCGCAAGTGTTTGACCTGCGGTTTTGTCCACCTGCGGGCGTTTTTTCGTTCCAGATGGAAATATCTGGTCCGCGAAAATTTCCGCAGGTCAGAGGGCAACCATCCGAATGTGGAGAAAATCTGTAGACGCTAGGCGCAGAAAATGTCGACTCAGAGAGACCGTGCTACTCTTCACGAAGCAGCTCACCCGTGGGGTTGCCGCTGGTCTTTCTTAGGGCGACTTCAACGTCCCAGCGGCTCAAGACCCCTCGACAAGACGGGTTGGGCCGCCGTGACCCCCGGTGAGTGTCGATCACCGGGGGTCAACTTCTTGCCTCACCATACACCGGGCTGCGCGTTTCGGACGATCGCGCCCGTACACAAGTCTGTGACAGACCAGACCTATTGCCCTATGTATGCATGTACATTATCTCCATGAGGAATCCACTTGCGGACAAGCTACTTAGCTTCGAGCAAACTACGGCGGACGTAAGGGACACGAGCAGAAAAATCGGCACCGCTGCGGAGTCTCAGGCCACCCTGAACATCGCACTGACCGCGGTCGCGGTGACCGCGCTCATCGTGGCCGCGCTGCTGGTGCACGACACGCGGGTGAACGGCCATGGCTGACACCCCCCTTGACCCCAAGGCAGAACGGGCGCGCCGCGCGCACGGACACGTGCTGCTCTTCGAAACGGTCAACGGGCCCGAGGCGCACGGTTCCTGGCTGGCCATCAGCTTGTCGGACGGCTCGTGCGACATGAAGGCGTACCCGACCAAGGTGGACGCGACCCGGTTCCAGCTCCACGAGACGCAGTGTGCGTATCTGTGCCTGACCGGCATACCGACGCTCGGGGAGCTGCGCTTGTTCCTCGACACGTGCGAGGACCTCTACGACGCCGGCCTGAAGCTGGCCGACCCCGCGACCTACTTCAACCCGGAGGCACTCCTGTGAGCGCAGACGAGATCTTCGACCCCGAGATCCACGCGGCGGACAAGGACGGAAACCCGACCCTCAACAAGGACGGGAGCTTCCGCAAGAAGCGCAGCGACGCGGGCACGGGCACGAGCGGGGGCGGCAAGCAGCGGCCGGCCTCGAGGTCCCGGAGCACGAAGACGCCGACGGGTCCCGCGCGCGAGAAGTACCGCAAGGCGGTGGACGATGTCCTGGCGCTGCCGGTCGCTGGTCTGTCGATGGCCGATCCGGTGCTCGGGTTCGCGGCGGCCGAGGTGGCGCCGGCGTGGTCGGACGCGCTGGCGGACCTGGCCGTGGAACAGCCGCGGCTCGCGGCCGTGCTGGAGCGCCTCGGGGGCGTGGGTGCGGTCGGCGGCGTGCTCGGGGTCGGCATCATGACCTTCGTCCAGTTCGGTCACCTCCTGGGCAAGGTGCCGCCGCACATCGCGCAGATGATGGGTGCCAAGAGCCGTGAGGACATCGAGCGGATCCTGGACCAGCGCGGGGCCGCGATGGCCAAGCAGCGGCCGGCGCCGACCGAGCCGCCCGTCCAGCACGAGCGCGGCCAGGTCCCCACGCCCCGGGTGATGGCCCATGTCTGACGAGGTGCAGTACGACACCGAGGTGTCGTCCGAGGACGCGTACGAGGCTGCGCTGGTGCGGTGCGGCCGGACTCAGCACGCGCTGGTGCTGGCCGAGGCGCGGATCATCGCGTGGAAGCGCCGGTACTCGGAGCTGCTGAAGGTGTGCGGCGAGTGGGAGTCCGAGGCGCTGAGGCTGCGGGAGCGGTACGGCGTGGGGGAGCTGGGGGGTGGGGATGGCCAGGACCAGGGCGCCGCGGGCGGCACCGAGCCAGAGCGTGAGGCTGATCGAGCGGCGTAGGTTCCTCTCCTCGGTGTGGGAGTACGGCGCGGGTGAGCACGTGTCGTTCATCGGCCCGACCGGTTCGGGCAAGACGCGCCTTGCGCTCCAGCTCCTCGCGCGGTCCGTGTCGGATGACCTGACCGGGTACATCACGGTCATGAAGGCCAAGGACAAGACCGTGGGCGAGTTCCTGGCCCAGCACGACCGCTGGAAGCGCACGCTCACGTTTCCCCCTCCGCCGCGTGCTCCGGGCATGCCCAAGGTGAACGGGTGGGTGGTGTGGCCGCACCACACGAACGATCCGGCGGCCGACGAGATCCGGCACGAGCGGGTGTTCAAGGAGATGCACAAGCGGCTGTACGTCAAGGGGGACAACATCATCTTCGATGATGAGGTGGTGTCCCTGGTCCGGGAGATGGACATGAAGCGGGACCTCACCCGGATCTGGACCAAGGGCCGGTCCCTGGGGTCGGGTCTGTGGGGGGCGACGCAGCGTCCGGCCATGGTGCCGCTGGAGATGTACGACCAGGCGCAACACCTGTTCCTGGCGAACATCAAGGACAAGCGGTCGCAGGACCGGTTCGGGGAGATCGCGGGTGTGGACCCGGACCTGGTGGTGGACGTGGTGCGGCGCCTGCCCAAGTTCCACTGGCTGTACATCCGGCAGGAGGCGGGGCAGATGTGCGTGGTCGGCCCTTGATCTTTCCCATTTGGTTGCCTTAGGCAACCGAATATGTTTCCCTACTTAACAAACTCTGCCCGCTCGGTCGGGCACTGAGGGAGGAACCCACATGACCATGACCGCGACCGAGGCTCCGGCGCAGTCCAAGAACGGCAAGGGCAAGGAGCAGCAGGTTGTTGCCGCTCGCCCGTTCGTCACCGGGACCCGGACCCTGGAGTCCGAGGTCTACACCCAGACCGTCACGCAGAACACCGCCACCCAGACGCTCCAGCCGTACGAGTTCCAGGTGGACGGGTACCTGTCGGGCGCGCTGATCCGCGTCACCGCGACGACCGCGTCCAACGCCGCGACCGTTGCCTTCCAGGCGGACGGGCCGTTCTCGGTCCTCCAGTCGGTGATCGTGGAGGACATCGGCGGCAAGCAGATCATGGGCCCGCTCACCGGGCACCAACTGCGCGTCCTGAACCAGTTCGGCGGGTTCGTCTTCAACGGCGACCCCCGCGCGAACGGCATCTACACCCTGACCGCGGGCGCCGGCGGCACGGGCGGCTCGTACCGTTTCCAGCTCAGGGTGCCGATCCAGGTGCGGCGGCGCGACGCGATGGGCAGTTTGCCCAACCGGAACGCGTCCGCGACGTTCAAGCTGAAGATCACGATCAACGCGATCAACCAGGTCTACAGCACGGCGCCGACGAACGCGGCCTCCGTCAACGTCCAGGTGCAGCAGCGCGGTTGGGCCACCTCGGACAACCGCGACTACAAGGGCAACGGGGTCTCCCCGACCCCGAACGGCGTCGGGTCGATCCTGTACACCGACGTGGAGACGATCCAGCTCAGCGCGGGCGCCTACAACCAGCGCATGGCCACGTTCGGCGGCCTCCTGCGCGTGCTCATCTTCGAGCTGCGCGACGCGGCCGGTTCCCGCGCGCAGGGTGAGGCGGACTTCCCCTCCCTGTGGGAGACGGAGATCGACAAGGTCAAGGTCTACTCCCGCTCCCCGCTCACGTGGGAGTCGGAGATGAGCGAGGACTACGGGCTGACCGCGGACGCGGACGGCAACACGGCCGCGGCCAAGAACTCGAAGCCCGACGGTGTGTACGTCCTCCACTGGCTGGACGACTTCGGTCTCCAGCCGGGTGCCGAGAACGGGTTCCGGTACCAGCCGATCACCCCGTCCACGGCCGTCCAGCTCTCCGGGGTCATCGGCGGATCGGGTGCGCACACCCTGACGATCACCAAGAACTACATGAGCCCGGTGGGGGACGACCCCCGTCAGCTCACCGGTGGCCGGTAGCACCAGGCCCACGGCCAGGGCGCGCGCGTCCTGGCCCCCTCACCCCGTCTGACCTGGACGAAAGGAAAAAGGATCATGAATCTTCTGATGCCGGACCTCGGCAAGCTCGTGTACCTGGCCATCGGCACGTTCTTCGGCGGCAAGCTGCTCGCCAAGGTCAAGGGCTGATCCGTCGTGGCGCAGAGCGGCGGGCAGATCTCCAGTCTCCACCTGGCCATCGCGGCCGGCGGTGGGGTGCTGCTGTATGCCGCCCTGCGGGACGTCTCGCCCCTCCAGGCCCTCAAGGACGTGACCTCCGGTGCTCCGCCGGCGGTGTCCACCGAGGGCAAGGTGATCACGGGCTCGGGTGGTGAGGCGGACCCGAACTACGTGCCCGGCGGGTACGGCACGACGGACTGGAAGGGCGTCTACAAGAAGTCCAAGATGCCCAAGGCCCTCCAGAAGCCGTCCACGCTCGTGACCGCGGCCAGCGTCTCCCACGGCAACGAGAAGTACTCGCAGGACGAGCGCTGGAAGAAGGGCTACTCCGACTGCGCGTCGTTCGTCGGCAAGAGCCTGCTGGACATCGGGATCGAGCCGCCCGGTGGGTCGACCACCGGCGCCTATCTGGCCTCGGGCCAGTGGGTGAAGGTGGGCAGCCCGCGCATGGGGGACATCGCGGTCAACGCCCGTCACATGGTGCTCTGCACCGACGGTTCCAACGGGATCGGCATGCAGAACAAGCGCCGCAACGTGCAGAGAGACACGCTGGACAACCTCATGGCCAACACCGGGAAGTACGAGATCCGCCGCTACCGGGGGTGGGCGTGATGGCGGCCTCCACCGGGCCCGTGCTCGCGATCGGCGCGATCACGGTCGCCAACCGAACGATCTTCAACGACGAGGCCATGGACTGGAAGGTGCCCATCGGCACCGCCATCGCGGCCGTCCTGTTCGCGGGTGCGGAGCGGGTGGTGGGCAGGGGTGCGGTGCACGTCGCGTACTTGGCCCTGATCACGGTGGTCCTGGCCCGCGTCGACCCCAAGGTCCCAAGCCCCTCGGAGTCTGCACTCCGATGGTTCAACGAAAGGAATTGATCATGACCACCGTCGAGCGGGTGGCCATGGGGATCATCGGCGTGGCCATGGCCACGACGCTGATCCTCCCGGGCCGCCAGACCTCGAAGGTGATCGACTCCGTCAACTACCTGTTCCGCGGGTCCCTGGCTACGGCCATGGCCTCGCCCAAGAGGTGACGGCATGTCGACCAACCTTCGCAACGCAGTGATCTTCGGTGCCGGACTCGCGGTCGGCATGGCCATCGGTAACGCCATGCTGTCGTGGGGCAAGCGTACTCTGAGCTGAGGGAGGGGCCCATGGCCCGCTACTCCGGGAACCTCCTGCGCCTCAACGCGCCGGGCGAACCCAAGATCGCGCCGGGCGAACCGGACCCGGCGCACACCAACCCGTCCGGCCCTGAGGGAGTGCCCGACTTCCGCGCCGACGAGATCAGCGTCTCTCCGGAGATGGGAGCGGAGTACGCCGGCCTCACCCTGGAGGACGGCATCCCGCGCGCCATCGTGGTGGGTCAGCCCTCTCTCGGCTGGAACGCACCCTCCTTGTCCTCGACCCCGGTGGGGTCGGGCGGCACCCCGGCGGGCAGTGCGCCGGCCTGGTCCCAGGGGAATCCGCACAACGCGGACGTCGACACCTCCTGGGCCCGGGCGGCGCGCGGCTCGATCGCGGGCAGTCCGCACGTGGGCGGGGTGGCGGGTGTGCACTCCAGCGGGGACGACACCCTGCCGTACCGGCAGGCGAACCCCGTCGGTGTGGAGGGATCGTCCTTCCTGGAGCGGCTGGTGGGCTTCCCCCGCCAGATCTGGGGGGAGCCGTCGGGCGCCGGGGTGGACAAGTTCATCGCGGGCACCAACAGCTACGCGGCGAACAACCCGGACGGGGACCAGTACGCGGAAGGCCGCGGCGGTGCTCGGGTCCACTACGGGTTCGAGAGCCCGTACTTCGTGAACCAGCCGATGTTCATCGACAAGCCGGCGCAGTTCTATGACCGGCAGACCGCACCGGTCACGGCCCGGGATCCGCTGGTGGGCGGCCGGTACTACAACACCCCGGTCATGGGCCAGCTCGCCGCGAACACGTGGCTGTCGGAGCTGGGCGAGTCGGTCACGCCGACCGGCTACGGGGTGCCCGTGGACGGGGCCATCTGATGCCCGAGGGGGAGTTCATGGGCGGCACGGTGGACGTGCCGGGCGCCGGGAAGATCAAGAAGAAGTACATCTACATCCCGGCGGGCATCGCGGCGGCCTACGTCGCCTACCGCTGGTACGTGGCCTCGCAGGAGGCGCCCGTGGACCCGGGCGCGGACGGCATGTACACCAGCGACGACCTGTCCGAGTACGGGCTGTCCACCTCGGGCGGGGCGACCGAGGTCACCGGGAACAACGGCAGCACGGTGACGGACGGCACCAACCCGAACGCGATCGACGACAACGCCGAGTGGTCGCAGCGCGCGACCGAGCTGCTCACGAACATGGGCTACGACCCTCAGACCGTGGGCAACGCGCTCGGGGAGTTCCTGGCCCGCCGCGCGCTGGACAAGACCGAGGCGGGGATCGCGCGGGCCGCTCTGGCGCAGGTGGGACAGCCCCCGATCGGCGGGCCGTACTCCGTCCAGGAGGAGGCCGCGGTGGGCTCGGGCACCCTGCCGGGCCCGACCAACGTGCGGGCGTGGGGTACGCACTCGGACACGCAGATCGGTGTGCAGTGGGACAAGGTCACCGGGGCCGACTACTACCGGATCTACCAGACCGGGAACACGGAGCCGGTCGGCACGTCGCAGGACACGTTCTGGCAGGGCCGCAACCTGGTCCCCAACCGGTCCTACACCTACTACGTCCGCGCGGTGAACTCGGTCGGCAAGATCGGCAGCAACAGTTCGAACTTCACCGTCAAGACCAAGGCGACCGCGCTCGCCAAGCCGGGCGGCCTGAAGTCGTCCGCGGTCACCCGCAGCAGCTTCCGCGTGAGCTGCACCGCGGTGCGCGGCGCGCAGTTCTACCGCTGGTACGTCAACGGCAAGCCCGAGGGCGCGAGCGACAGCCCGTACCGGGACTTCACCGGGCGTCGCGCGAACACGTCGTACCGGGTGCAGGTCGCGGCCGACACGTCCGGCCAGAACCCCGGCCCCATGTCCGGGGCACTCACCGTCAAGACCAAGAAGTAGGAGGAGGGCGACATGTCGATGAAGCCTGATGCAGAGATTTCGATCGCTCTCGCCACGGGAGTGATGGCCTACGGCGCGTACCAGATGGCGCTGCCGCCGGTGGCCGACATCCGGTCGCTGGAGCCGAACAACAAGGACGTGCAGTCCTCGGAGCGGGTGGCCGCGTGGACCGCGGCCGGTCTCGTCTCCCTGGTCGCGCTGCTCACCAAGAGCCCGGCCGTGTTCACCCTCGGGGGGTCGGTGGTGGTGGCCGCGTCCTGGACCACGCGCCATGCGGACAAGGTGGACTCCCTCTCGGGCAAGGCCGCCTCCCTGATCCCGGCGCCGGCCAAGGGCCCGGAGGGTGTGGTGGGCGACCAGGTCGCCAGCGTGCAGCAGCTCCCGACGACGCCGGTCTACGGCGTAGCGGTCTGAGGCGGACGCGGTGGCGGACAAGTACGGCATCCCCCCGGGCGGGGATGCCTACCCCGGCAAGGTCAAGTACTTCCAGGACAACAAGGCTGAGCTGGAAGACGTCGGCATTGCCGTGGCGGTGGCCGAGGGAGGGTGGCCCGAGGACAAGATCGCCGAGGCTGTCTCGGTGGTCATCGCGGAGTCGGGCCGCCACCCGTTCATCTACAACACCTACAAACAGGGCCATTTCGGTCTGTTCCAGATCAGCCGGAGTGCGTGGCCGGACTTCTTTGCCGGGGGCAAGGAGGACTGGACGGTTCCCACCCGGTCCGCGCAGTACGGCTACAAGATCTACAAGCAGCAGGGGTGGGGGGCGTGGCAGGCGTCCCGGCTCACCCACCTTGCGCGCGGCAAGAAGGCCGCGGCCGACCTCAAGAAGCTCTCCGCGGACAAGCGGGCGGAGTACGCGAAGGTGGTCGGCAAGCCGCTCGGGACGATCGCGGACACCCTCCCGGACAGCGGCATCGGTGACGCTCTGGACGACGCGCTCACCCCCGAATGGGCGGATGACGCGGTGGCGGTGCTCAAGGACGCGTACGAGTCGCTGACGACGCCGGCGTTCTGGATGCGGGTGGCGTACGGCGCCGCCGGCGTCGTCCTCATCGCGGGCGGCCTCTTCCTCATGGTGAAGAACACGGTGGTCACCGGGGCGGTCAAGCAGGTGGCCAAGGCAGTGCCCAAATCGTTACGCCTTTCGTGCGGGTCGGAACTTACCCGACAAGGAATTTCGCTACCTTAGGACCGTTATAGTTACGGCCGCCGTTTA
>NZ_JBHJTJ010000084.1:0-8981 GCF_042267765.1 Gottfriedia sp. NPDC056225
ATATATAACCATATTTTACCATTTTTATTAGGAGATTAGTATAATAAAAACGTTTTTGAATCAATTTAATTTTATGAATTGGGGGACTACAAAGTTTAAAAGATTTTATGAAATTCTCGTATAATATATTTCAATTTTAATGAATAAAGTAGTTAATACTTTTACCATTCTGATCTAAATAAGCTACATTATAGTAATCTTTAATAGGCGTATTCTTTTCTATTTTTTTAAATAAATAAAAAAATGACTTTTGAGGTACGATTAATTTCACATTTTCATTTTCTTGAATATTACTTTCACTTGTAAACTGCTTTTTAGATACTATAATCGATTTAATTTTTCCATATGCATTTTCACCTTCAAATACCCCGTAGTTACCTTTATTTGTTTTAATTTTTCTTGATCTGAACCAATTATTTTTTTCGACGGAACCATATGTACAACTTTTTATTTGAAATTTATGATTCATGCCTTCTTCTAATTTACAAAATCCCTCGTCAATATTGTTGACATTCACAAATGCAATTGCTGTATCTGTTTTAGAAATCTTTTGAACTGCTCGAACGGTAAATGAATCATCATTTTGATTCCAATTTGAAATGATTTCACTTAAGTTTTTTGCATGAAGTGAAATATTGTATTTTTCATTATATCGCTTAGATTTTATTTTTTGATAAGACAATATTCCGGCCAGTATTATAAAAAATAGTATAAAAAGTGTAATAATCTTTTTTTTCATTTTCTCCCCTTTTCAAAAGATACTCTTTTTGATTTAAGATTTATTTAGGGATAAATTCCTTGATCTCTTTTGATAAAATTGCCGTGTCCCACGGATTCCAGTAGTAGTTTGCACCGTCAAATTGTATATCAAACTTATAAGCAATTGGTTCATCTGTATATAAAACTAAATCATAATAAATAGGTGCGCCATTTTTAATATTAGGTTGAAAGTTAACATCTTCTTTACTTGTCTTCAAGATATTCAGAAAATCATCCAATTTCTCTTTATCTTTTAGGTCTGATATCTTTCGTATATTAGATTCATGCGATTGATAAATTTCAATTAAATTCACTTTATCTAATGCGACATTCTTAAAGTTCCACTTATAGTCAGTTTTATCTTTAGCATAATAAACTCTAAAACCATGTATTGTACTTTTATCTTTTAATGCTAGAAAATCATTGTATCCCTTGATTGAATAAATAGCAGTTCCTTTCTCATGGAACGCTGCATCTCCATCTTTTATTTGGTAGCTAGGATTTGTAATATGATCCGCGACTCTGAATTTAACTTCTCCTAACTTATCTCCAATTAAATTTTCGTTCGATAAAATACCAGAATTTATGCCATAATACTCGACTCCATTAAATTTAACAAAATCGACCCAATCAATTATTGAATCATTTCCTGATTGTGTAGAGTTACAACCTACTAATAGTAAAGGCAAAAATAAAAAAGATAACATTCT
The DNA here is from genome assembly GCF_042267765.1 of Gottfriedia sp. NPDC056225. Classification (NCBI taxonomy): domain Bacteria; kingdom Bacillati; phylum Bacillota; class Bacilli; order Caryophanales; family Bacillaceae; genus Gottfriedia; species Gottfriedia sp. NPDC056225. The sequence goes on from NZ_JBHJTJ010000084.1 coordinate 1,470, forward strand.
ATTTTTGAAACGCTTCATCATTTCCTCCTTAATTTTTCTACTTTACATAATATTCCATTTTCGTGATGATATACCCTCTTAAATTTCACATGACAAACGCACATTTTTTCTAAAAGATTGTCCTTGAAAGCACTTACATTTCAATTGAACATAAAATATATTGAATGGAGGGATGAATGAAATGGAAAGAATTATTTTAATGTTTGCTAGTATTTTAGCTGGTTTTGCTTTAATCAAAATGCCTTTAGCAGGCACATTCTTATCAAGTGTACAGCCATTAACAGATTTAATTGGTATTTTAGCTATTTTAATTTTCTCGTTATTCCTAATATATAAAGCATTTATGTCTCTAATCGGTAAGCAATAACTATATTAGGTTTTGGGAATCTTCAAATATAATATTTAAAAAATATTAAATAAACCTGTACCTTAGTTTACTTGCTAATCTAAGATACAGGTTATTTTTTTGATTCTTATAAGAAAAATTTTTTTAAAATCTCAAGTAAGAAGCAGGTATTTTTTTAAAAATTCTCACACAGCGAAAAAGGAATCTTTTCGATTCCTTCATTTTACGTTATATTATGAGAGAACTTCTTCTTTATCTGGCATTTTCTTAAGTTTTCTAAGGTAAGGAATCATGAGAATTGCACCCATAACGAACGTAATCCCCTCAGTAATTGTAAGAGACCAAATTAGTCCATTTAAATCATAAAAGTAGTGTAATATAATCACAACTGGGATGAAAAGTACACCTTGTGTAATCGACATTATGCCTGTTGCAAGCCCTTCGCCAGATGCTTGAAAGATGCTAGTGAATAAACCAGTGAATCCATTAAAAACAGATGATATCAGTTGGGCAGTTAAGATTATTCCTCCTATACTTAATACTGCTGAATCACTTGAAAATAGTCCAAGTACTGGAATTTTAAAGAGGTAAACAATTCCTCCGAATACAATGGAAACTCCACCAATCCATAACGTTAATTCTTTTAAAGTTTCATAAAGTCGTGTTTTATTTTTACCACCAAAATTGTAAGCAATTAATGAAATAGCCCCTATAAATAATCCCATTGTAATAAACTCTGGAAGTTGTGCAACCCTTACAGCAATCCCAAAGCTTGCAACTACGTGATCGCCATATTCCATCGCATAATTATTTAATAATAAAGTCGTAACAATTAAGAAGGACATTTTAAATAATTCTGGAACTCCGACTTTATAAATTTCTAATTGATCAGTAAGTGAAATTTTCCAATGCTTAATGAATCCTTTTAATGTTTCACTTTTTCTTTGTAGGAACCAAATGTAATAGATGCTAGCTGCGATATTGGCTAAAACCATTGAAAGTGCCGCACCCATTACATGAAGATTTAAAACTAAAATGAATAGTACATCAAAAATTATGCTACAAATAACACTTATAAACATTCCATACATCGATTCTTTTGCTGCACCTTCTGACCGAACGACTTGTTCTAGTGCAAAGTTTAATATAAAGGCAAAACTACCTGCAAAAAGGATAATTGTATATTGCTTTGTATAAAGTAATGTCGCAGCGTTAGCTCCTAGTAAATGAACAATTGGATTAACAAAAAATAATGCAATTGCTGCGACAATCAATCCGCAAATAATACTTATATAAAAAGCATAACCTGCAACAGATTTTCCTTTATGAAGATTCCCTTCACCTAACAATCGCGTGATAAAAGTACTTGCACCAACACCAAATACATTCCCGATTGCCATTAATACAGTTAAAATTGGTAGGCCTAATGTAATCGCGCTTAGCATCGCAGTATCATGTACTAATCCTATAAAAAATGCATTAATTAAGTTATAAATTGTGCCCGCAGATATTCCAATCATCATTGGAATACATAAATGAGCAATTGCTTTTCTTATTGGTGCTTCTTTTAAATAATAAATATTGGATTGATCTACTTCAAATTCTTCCATTTTATTCCTTCCTCTCCGAACCTATTATGTTATTCTCTGTTTTTGATTAGAATTCTAACTTTTAGAATTCTAACTATATAGTTAAACGACCGTAATGGCCGTAATCAATCAAAGGTGTGAATCAATTTTTTTCAAAAGGCGTAAGAACTCTGCTTTTTCTTCTTCTGTTAAACATTCAATTAATTCAACTTCTGCTGAAGAAAACATTTCATTAATTTGATCAACAATTGCTTTTCCCTTATCTAATACGAAAATCTGTTTCTGACGTTCATTATCAGCTTGGATTTTTCTTTCGATATACCCATTCTTTTCAAGCCCTTGAAGCATGCTTGTTATACTTGCACCTCTTCTATTAAATGCGTCTGCTAAATCTTTTTGAATAATGCCTTGATCTTGGTGCTGAGCAATATAGCTAATCATCCTACCTTGTTGAGGATTTACTTCAAGCTCTTTTGTTCGATTTGTTAATTTTTCTCGTACTTTAAACATGATGGAACCAAGAAGTCTCGTATACGATGTATTAATCAAATCGTTCACCTCCAAATAATTAGATATCTAACTGTTTGAATTAAATATACCTCGATTCGAATTTCACGTCAATAAAAAAGTTAAATACCTAACTGATAGAATTCTAACAATAAGGATGTTGACTATTTGATTCTCATATAAAAAAGATCATCTTTAATGCATTTGTAGATGTTGGAAAAAGACTAAAAAGTCGGCCTTTAATGTGTAAAGACCGACTTTTTTCAATCAAGCTAAATTTAATATTTCCATTAGTAACACGGGACTCTTATGTTTTTTCGATAGGATGGCTAACTCTTCGTTCACTACGCTCTTTTTTCCTGAATCACGATGGTCTTTGGAGCACTTTATTGCATGGCTTTCACGAAATCGGCGTCATCATAGCGGATATACGTAATTTTTCCATCCGCATTCACGCTCGTACGACCTGTTACAGTGAAAGATTTGTCACTTTCTCCTTCTTTTTTTGCAACGAAGTGGACTGTGAACTCATAATCCCCTTCGCTCCCTTTGACCTCGGTTGCCGTGACATCGGTCACAGCTAACGTATACCCACGATTTTGCGCAGTCGAGATGTACCGAAATGCGTGTGCTGCGACAAACACATCAAATGCTTTTTTAGTAAAATACGCTCCATACATTTTTTTGTAATACGTTTCAAGTGGAGACGGGCTGGTCGGTTGGGTACTATTTCCATTAGAATCGATAACGGTTGCACTGTCACCTGATTCGATGTGCTTTATGAGTTCAGGATCACTTGTGAACTGGTTTGTCAGGACATGTTGGATCGTCGCTATCTGTTCAGTACTTCCACTTTTTTTCTTCGTATCTTGTTTCGACGATGTACACGCCGCTAGTAAACAACTTATCACTAGTAAAACTACGACGCTACCTTTCCACTTTTTCATCTTAATTCCCCCTTCTTCTTCGCTATGCTCTCTACGTTCGCTCCGCTCTAATTTATAAAAAACAAATAACCGACGAACTGAATGAGGAGCACTTTCCAATATTTTCTAGTTCCTAAGGTATTCTCCATTCTGTTCTTTTATACCTTCTTCGTTCCTCGCACGGACAAAGCTAAAGAACACCGATTTTTTCTATCCTTTCAACATGTCGTTATAGGTAGATACGAAATTGAAAATATTTGGATTTACTATTCTCAAGTAAGAAATCAACTAAACGGTTGATGTTGATATTCAAATACTGAATGCGTTAGTTCAATCATTTTATATTTCGCATCAATAAGCAGTGTTTCATTTTTTTCAAAAAAAAAAAGCAAAGCTAATATAGCTTCACTTCTAAAAATTAATCCTTAAGTGGAATTTTTAAGTTTTACTTGCTTTAACGTTGCAACAATCAGAAAACTTACGATCACTAATAAAAGCCATGAACTTACTTTTCCAAGATGAACAAGACTCCATGCATCAGTTTGATTTGGATATTGCCATGCTCCAAAAAATGTTGCGATATTTTCAGCAATCCAAATAAAAAATCCGATTAGCACAAAAGAGAGTGCGATTGGCATGCGATATTTTGTTCCATTAACTTCGTAAGTAACCCATGATTTCCAAAATACAATTATGACTAATCCTGATAACCACCAACGGACATCAATCCAAAAATGATGAGTAAAGAAATTCAAATAAATCGTTGCAGCTAATGAAGCAACTATAAAAAACGGCGGCCACTTTATCAACTCAACATTTAATCTTCTCCACGCCTGGCACAAATAACTCGCAACACTCGCATACATAAATCCACTGTATAGTGGCACTCCAAATATTTTTGAATAACCTTCCCCCGGATAAGCCCATGAACCCATATGTACTTTAAAAAGCTCAAGTGCAAGACCTATTAAGTGGAACATTGTGATTACCTTTAATTCATCCTTTGTTTCAAGTCCAGAACGCAGCATTATCCACTGCATCAAAATACAGATAATTAATAACCAATCGTATCTCGGTAAAAAAGGAAGTGGCACAATCTTTGTAAAAGCTAATGAGGCAAAAATAACAACTGGAAATATACACGAAAGAGCTTGCTCAAAGCCAAACCGGACTAGTTGCTTAAATGCTCTTATGATTTGTAGCTCTGTTTTTTGAATACTTAAATTCATAAGTAATTCCCCTTTTTAAATTATTAATCCTATAATTCTTCATCGCCCAGATATTCTAATATGTCTCCGGGTTGACATTCTAAAGCTTTACAAATTGCTTCTAAAGTTCCAAACCGAATCGCTTTTGCCTTTCCGTTTTTTAAGATTGAAAGATTCGCCATTGTAATACCAACCCTCTCAGAAAGTTCAGTTACACTCATTTTCCTTTTTGCCAGCATTACATCAATATGAATTAATATTGCCATATTCTCCACCTCAGACCGTTAAATCATTTTCTGATTTGATATCAATTGCTTCTTTTAAGAGCCTTTGAAGTACGGCAGCAAAAACGGCAATTACCATTGAAGCAAATATCAAAATCATACCGATTACAATAATTCCCGGAGCGTCATCCATATCCGCAATTAAATAAAAAAGCGGTAATCCTAGTACATACAAGACACTAATTGCAATCGCACTAAGTTTTATATTTTTTAATGAATTAACCGATAATTCCGAGAAAGCTTTGTTTTGATCAATATAAATTAACAGCTTAAAGGCCTGATAAAGGGCAAAATAAAAAGGAATCGCTGCTGCATAAAGATCAATAAAAATGAGATATTTCATTAAAGCTATTTTTGGATATAGCTTAGCTGCGTAATTCGCAATCTCAGGGACTACAAATATACATAATGCAAGAACTGGGATCCCTATAAGAATAACTACTATTTTTAAAAAGAGCGTTGACCCTTGTTTCATAAAACGCACCTCACTAATATATTTTCAATTTGAATTTAACATATAATTTATCGTTTTACAATAAATTTATGTTGTTTTTTATTATATTATTATCGTTATAGAAATATCCTTCCATTATATAAAAAGTATAAAAGTATCTGTGTATAAACTTAAAAAGCAAAGCCTCCAGAAATGTTAGAGTTGAAATAACTTTAAAAATTAAATATACTGTTAGTAACACATTACTGTTAATAACAGTATACTATTAGTAACAGTACAAATTAAGTAAATAGATCTATTTAGGAGGTAAATATTATGAAACATACAGGACGACATACTGGTGCATTTCTTTTATTATTTTTAACAGAGGGTGATAGCTATGGTGGGAAACTTTTGCAAAAATGTGAAGAAGAGCTTCCGATCAATCCAATTGACAGTTCTATATTATATCGGACTTTAAAGCAATTAGAGGCTGAAGGTGCAGTTGAGTCTTATTTAGGTACATCCGAACAAGATAAACCGATAAAGATGTACAAAATTAAGAAAGTAGGAAAAGAAAAATTAGCAGAATTTCATAAAGATATTGAAGAAAAACTTAAGAATTTAACATTTTTCATGAATAGATACGATGTATGGCAGGAGAAGAATCATGATTAATGCTTCGATCCTATACAGTCTAGCAATTACTCTTACTATTATTTCTTTTATAAAAGATCGAACTAAAACGAAAGAAGCTCTACTGAAATCATGGAAAATGTTTTGTAATATTTTGCCTGAAATTCTGTCTATTATGTTTTTCGTAGGACTATCCTTATCTTTATTAACACCGACCTTTGTTTCTTCAATTATTGGGGAACAATCTGGAATAATAGGGATTATAATCTCTACATTAATTGGTTCAGTTGGACTAATTCCTAGTTTTATCGTTTTTCCACTAGGAGAAACATTAGTCCAGAATGGCGCAGGACTGCCTCAAGTAGCAGTATTAATGTCAACATTAATGTCAGTAGGTATCATCACTTTACCTATGGAACAAAAATTATTTGGAAGAAATTTTGCCATTGCACGTAATGCGAGCGGGCTAATAATGTCGCTTATATTTGCATATATAATTTGGGTGGTGATGACTTGAATGAGTTAAAAAAATATCGTTTCTTTTTTATTTTATTAGTAGGCTTTATTATACTAACTTTAATCAATCACTCGGTTGGAATAAAAGCATTTAAATTAACTGGAAATAGCATTTTGAATATGTTATTCCTCCTCCCCCCTGTATTAATATTCGTAGGCTTACTTGACAAATGGGTTGAAAAAGAAACTCTTATTAAATATATGGGAAATAAATCTGGAATTTACGGAGTCTTGTTTGCGCTCTTACTAGGAGGTATTGCAGCTGGTCCTCTATACTTAGCTTTTCCGATAGCGGTACTTTTATTGAAAAAAGGAGCAAGTATTCGTTATGTTGTCTTCTTTTTAGGTGTTTGGACAACTGCTAAACTACCTGTTGTAATATATGAATTTTCTTCATTTGGAATGAAATTTACACTGATTCATATTTGTTTTGGATTAGTATTTTACTATTTCATGGGCATCATCTTTGAAAAGTTTTTTGATAACAAGCAATTGTTAAATTGCGATAAAAATCAAGACATCTCAATATAGGATAAAACAAACTCTATTTTAGACAGTATGCAAACACTAATCTTCCTTTGTTAGAATCGAGATTATGTACGATTTGATTTTTGAAAGTAAAAAACTTTAATTAAATACAAAAGACTAGCCAGTAAGCTAGTCTTCTTTTATGTAATGCTCTATCTCCCTACTTGTTAACAACCATTAAATAACATATTGCACTTGTCATACAATTCTCCAACATGAACGACCTTAAATCATTCTCTTGAATTTTTTGTATAATCTGTATGAGTGTCTAGTATAATCTAGTAATTTTAACGGAACTTTAATAGACACTTTATACAACGTTTTTTATATAGTTTATAGTAAGCTTTAACTAAATCGTCCCACTTATCATCTTTTCCTTTTTTATAGAAATCTGATATATCGACGACGTAGGTCCAGAGCTTAGGGACTTTATAAAATCCCCAGAATTACTAAGGTTTTGAAATAATTTTATTTATGATAAACGCTTGATTTAGAATATACAAGATCATAGTATTCAGACATTTCTTCTTCTGTTATAT
>NZ_JBHJTJ010000085.1:0-8900 GCF_042267765.1 Gottfriedia sp. NPDC056225
AGGGGATGGAGAAATGAAATTTGAGATGCTTAAAGCGAATATGTTAGCAGAAGATATAAATGATTTTATTAAATTAGTACATAAAAGTTATGAAAATAGTAAATATACATCGACCAATAATAAAGATAAAATATTTCAAATAAAACTATTAATTGAAGAATTTAGGTTTAAAGTATTAGCAGACGAACTAATCAGAATTAATCGATTTGACTGGGATGGAAAATATACATATTTATTAATTGATAATTTTATAAAAGGAATAAGCATTATAGATGAATATATTAATCATAATTATAATGAACTTTATATTTTTACAGCTAAACTTTACACTTTAAAAAACGCAATCAGTTCATTTAGTTAAAAAATGGAACAATTATTTATATAAAAATTAAAAATGCTATTTCCTCTACAAAGGTAATAGCATTTTTATTGTGATTATTATAGTTTTTTAAACCTGATTGGACTAACCATTAAGAAAGCGAGAATTAAAGTAATCCATGCATTACTATATAAAAACATTCCCATTCCTGCTAAAGGTAATCCAGCGGCTGGAATAGGTAAACCTTTAAAATACCCTATAGTTGGTTTGGCACTAAATTTTGCTAATCTTAAGGCCCCCATCGTTGGAAAAAGTATAAACGCAAGAGAGGTTAAAATTGATGGGGCTGAAATGGAATGAAACAAAAGAGCAGGGGCAACTCCGAAACTCACAATATCAGCTAAAGAATCCAATTCTACCCCAAATTCACTATTCACTTTTAGTTTTCTTGCGACTCTACCGTCCAAAAGATCAAAAATAGCAGCAATGAAAATAAAAATAGAAGATATAACAATCAAACCACTCATATTAAACGTAATAGAGAGAACACCACATAATAAGTTTCCGATTGTAAGTAAGTTGGGTATAGATTTTACGACTAGACTAAGCAAAGTATCCCCCCTAAAACCTTTAAAACCTTTCAATAGTATTTTCTATCTATTTATACTTTATTCCTTAGGAGGAATTTAACATTTTTATTAGTAAAATAAATATAAGAAATTTTGAAAGTTTGAGCTTAAAAATATCGGGTTTTATCCCTTATACTTTTTTCTAAATAATAATAAGGACGAAAAAATGCGCCCTTAAAAATTTTAATCAATTTTGTATTAATTCCATTAAAAACACCAATTTCCTCTAACGGCCTAGGACGACCAACGATAATGATTTATGGTATTCATTCATGTTTTGAATGAATGAACGATCAATTTTTAAAAAGCGATTTCCATTTCACTTAATGGGTTAAACTTCTAGTGACCAGTTCCAAGAACATCAATCGAAAATTAGTAAATCATTTAATAGGTGATAGTCAATAAAATTTAATAATAAGTAATGCATACTACTAGTGATATAGACGGTACGACAATTACTATTCTACTGTAACCCATGGGCTAAACTCCTTTGATGATATAAATTTTAGCCAGAATTTTCAATGGAACATCATTCCATCTATTTATAGAAATTGTTAAATTACATTAATAAGTGGAAAATAAGCATTATTTTAGAAAGGAAAAAATTATCAAATATTGAATATAATTTACAAAAGAATTTATAAAAGTAAGTGGAGGTATTACATGAGGGCATTATCAGCATCATTTGGTTTACTACTAGAAATGATTAGAATTATACTGATTTTCGGATTACTTGGTTCTATATTTTCATCGATTTTATCAAAAGTATATGTAGCTATTGGTGTGGATCTAACTAATTCTGGTTGGTGGAGTTCAATAGGTATCCTTGTTTTAATTTTTGTCTTATATCGAAACTACATACAATTTAGTGGATGGTACAATGGAAAAGGGAAGGAAAAATTACCTACTAAAGTTACAAGACTATTTGTTTCTTCCAGTGTAGTATTGATATTACTTCCTGGTTTAATTGAACTTGTACAAAGGATTATCTAAAATAAAAATAGTTGGTTTGTGTAATAAAGTGATCGACGTTTCGTCGATTTTTTTAATTCATAAACCGGATTTTGAGCTCATAAAGGAATCATAAGTACGTAAAAAGCGATAAGAAGGTAATAGAATACTCATAGAGTGTTCAGAAGTTAAGAAACAAATATTTTAGGAGGGAATGTATGACACTATTCGGCTATTTATTTTGGGGAATTATCATTGTTGCAATTGCATTTGCTTTCTTCATGCAAAAAAAGTTTGGAACAACAGCACCAGATAAATCGGATAGTCAAAAATTACATGAAGAAGTTATTAGACAGACACATAATAATGATCGTCCAAAATTTTAAAATTTATTTCTAAACAAAAATGTGTGGGTAATTCCACAAATATTTAAAAATTGGTTTAATATAAAAGTGTGGGGTAGTTCCTGTATTTTGCTGAGCTACCAAGAAAGGATAACAAATGAAAAAGATTGATGAATACTTCGAAACAGCAATGGAAGCATGGGATATGATGCAAAAAACAACAGATGATGAGGGAGCAGAATGGGCAGAAAGATTTGAACGCTACTTCTATGAATTTATCGATGAATTAAAAAATTGGTGGACGAATCTTGACCAAAAACCAAAGAGTATTGAGGAAGCTGAAGAGTTGCCAGAAATAAAAAAATGGATGGAGCAAATTCCAGCACCTGTACAAATAAATTTTCAAACTGAGTTAGAAGATATTATAGACGGTTTTGATACAGTACGTTTTGATTAATAATGATCGTCAAGGCTACTAAATCTTGGTCAAAATTTAAAAAATTAGGGAGGCAATCTACTTGTTTAGGAAAGATGATGAAAATAGATTTAATGTAGTTTATAAAGAAGGAAAATTGTCTGGCATTAAAATATTAGAAGATAGAGAAACAGGTGTTCATTACTTATTTAGTTGGGACGGCTATGCAGGAGGAATTACACCATTGTTAGATAAGGAGGGGAAACCAGTCATAAAATTAAGTAATGAATAGATCGCTTTAACAAATTTGCAAAAATTGTAATGTCTAGGTGAAGCGAGGTCAAATAGAATGACATTAGATTTGAAAATTAGGCAATATGTAACAATCCGACCATATAATGAAATTGACTTTACTCAAATACATAATTTAAATAGTAGCGAAGAATGGAATAATCTCGTTGAAAAACAAGAAGATACAAAGAAGGCTTGGGAAAATTCAAACGTTAAATTTGTCGCGTGTTTGAATGATCAAATCATTGGATATATTAGAGGTTTAACAGATGGAAATATAACATTATATGTTTCAGAACTATTAATCGACAAACAGTATAGAGGATTAGGGATTGGGAAAAAGTTATTAAAACATATACATGAACTATATCCTAAAACACGCATCGATCTGTTAGCATCAAGTTCATCTCAACAATACTACAAACCGATTAAATTTAGAGGGTTTTACGGATACAGAAAAACTGTTTTGGAGTGGGATTGAGATATTTTGAGGTTTAGTAATACATATAAGGTTTAAATTTCATAAATAACAAAAAAGTCACATCTAACTTCCAAAGTAAGATGTGACTTTTTTTACTTATTCTGTAAGTAAACCGGCAAATAGTACCCTTAATCCATATAGAAATTGTTCTTCGAAATCAAAACCAAAATGATACTGCTCACCTAAAAATGAAGTAAAAGCAGTAATTTCTTCAAATGAGAAAGTGAATTGCTTTGCACGATATTCATCTGCCACAAAGGATAGGACATAATTGTTAAAAAGATTGCCAGCAACTACACAGTTTTTATCAGAAACACCGTATTTACTTAAAGTTGATAAAGTGAATTTTACTGCATTTAATCTACTTGGTGTCATCGGCATTGACTGTGCAAAAACATCAACCGCATCTCTTGTGTTTAGTAATACTCTACGGACTTCTAAGGCGAGGGCAGTTAAAGCTTCTTTTGCATCATCAATTTCTACAGGTAGGACGATTTCATTATTAAGGTTCTCAGCAATTAAATCAATTAGAGCCTGTTTATCTTTAATATGCCAATATAAGGATGCAGCCTTAATGTCAAGTTCTTTTGCTAATGTGCGCATTGATAGATTACTTATTCCATCACGATTTAATATTTCAAGTGATGCGCTTACAATTGCTTCTTTAGTAATAGCCATAAAATCTCTCCAAAAAAATATAATAATATCCATTGACTCTAACGGTGTTAGATGATAATCTAACGTTGTTAGATAGCTAACGATGTTAGAGGTGTTTACAACCTTATTGTACAAGAAATGGAAACTACTTTAAAGTTGGAGTATTTATTTATACAAAAAAGTATGGTTATTTATATAAAAGAGATGGGTGGATCTTACTATGAAAAATATGCGAAAGAAAAAAGACGTTGGTATATATGGATTAACTGCAAAATGGTATGATAAAAATTCACGAAAAAGCCGAATGACTCAAATGCAAGAATATGCAAATGAAATTAAAACATTAGTCAAAGAAGAAGCAAAGATTTTAGAAATTGCACCTGGTCCAGGGTATTTATCAATTGAACTTGCGAAGATGGGCTTTGAAGTTACAGGTGTAGAAATAAGCCCTGATTTTGTTACGATTGAAAAAAATAACGCAAAAGAAGCAAATGTTTCAGTTGATTTTAAAGAAGGAAATGCATCAAATCTACCATGTGAAGAAAATACATTTGATTTTATAGTTTGCAGTGCTGCCTTTAAGAATTTTAAAGAGCCTGTAAAGGCAATTTCTGAGATGTATAGGGTATTAAAACCGGGCGGAACAGCTCTTATTATTGATATGAATTATAATTCAACGGCTGCTGATATAGAAAATGAAATGATTAAAACTGAAATGAAAGGCTTTGATAAGTATTTTGTAAAATATGCTTTCAAAACATTCTTGAAAAAAGGTGCTTATACAAAAGAAGATTTTGAAATTTTTATAAATGAAACGGAATTTAGTGACTATAAAATTAAGCAAGAAGATATTAGTTTATATGTTTATTTAACTAAATAATACGGATTTGAAAATATTTATATCGTAAAAAAGTAAAAAGGTCGAACTCCATCAATTGGAATTCGACCTTTTTAATAGAAACTTATTTGTTATTCATAAAATTTTGTTTCTCTAAGTAATTTAGAACTGTTTGAGAATATTCGTGATGAGATTCTTTCGTATATTTTGCAATCGTGTAAATTTGTGCAAGATTTTTTAATCCAAGTCGTTCTGTCATTTCTTTCAGTTTTGGAACGTCCATATAACGTTGCCATCCTTTTTCATTTCTTTCATTGTAAATTTCAAGAATTTCTTCATCCGAATAATCATTATATTGTTCATAATGAACAAGACCATGCCTTGGTAGACGGTCACGTAGGGCAGGATTTTCTTTTGGATAGCCTAATGAATAACCTACGATTGGTACAACATTTGGTGGTAAGTTAAGAATTTCTCCAATTTGATTACAATTTGCTAGCGTAGAGCCCATATAACAAAGCCCAAGCCCTGCATTTTCAGCTGCTAGAGCACAGTTTTGAGATGCCAAAGTAGCATCAATTGCCCCAATCATAAAGCTCATGAAATTGTCAAAATGAACTGGTGCATCATTAAGTGTAAGCCATTTTCTCATTCGATTAAAATCTACACAGAACGTTAAAAGGATTGGTGCATCAATAACCATTGACTGTTCCATATGTGCAGAATATAATTTCTTCCTAATTTCTTTGTCTTTCGTGACAATTATGGAATAAGATTGCATATTACCACTTGATGAAGCGCGAATACCTGCATCTAATATTTGATCTAATAGTTCTTGACTAACTTCCTTATCCTCATATTCTCGTATCGATCTGTGACCATGTAAAACATCGTTGAATTCCAAAATAATCACTCCTAATTTTAAAAGATAGTAGTAGAAATAAATATAATCAATAAATCTGTTTAGAAATTCTTAATACATAATTATTTCTGAATAATCTAATTATATAGTAAACATATCACAATTTGTCGAAATCGTATACTTTTTTGCGCTTTTATGAAGAAAAATATTTCCATGAAATAGAGTGAATTTTTAAATCCTATTTTTTCTTGAAGACAAACATAAAGAGCTCAGTCTAGAAATATAGACTGAGCTTCTTGTTTATTACTTCATTCTAATTTTAAGTTTTTGAACTCAATTCGATACAAGTCGCGTCGTCGATCGCGTAATTGTCGGACGGAACCTGTGTTACGAGAACGTCTTAATTTTTCAAGATCGACATCTCCAACAACGACAGTATCAACATTCGCATCACATTCACCAACAATTCCATCTCTTGCAAAACCAAAGTCTGAAGGGGAGAAGATACCGGATTGTGCGTATTGAATGTCCATGTTTTCAACGTGAGTTAAATTTCCTACCGTTCCTGCTATACAAGTATATACTTGGTTTTCAATCGCTCTTGCTTGAGCACAATAACGAACTCGGAGATACCCCTGGCGATCGTCTGTACAAAATGGTACGAAAATGATATTTGCTCCTTGATCTACGGCTATACGAGCAAGTTCAGGAAACTCAATATCATAACAAATTTGTATTGCGATTTTACCACAGTCCGTGTCAAATACATGTATTTCGTTTCCTTCTGAGATTCCCCACCATTTTCTTTCATTAGGAGTTGCATGTATCTTCAATTGCTTTTCAATCGTGCCATCTCTTCTAAATAGATACGCCACATTATAAATATTTCCATCTTCTTCAACGAAATGCGATCCCCCGACAATGTTGACATTGTATCGTACGGCAAGTTCTGTAAAAAGTTCGATGTATTGTTCAGTGTATGTAGCTAGTCTACGAACAGCTTGATCAGGCCGTTTTTCTTCAAGGAAAGACATTAATTGAGTTGTAAACAGTTCTGGGAAAACGGCAAAATCCGAACCGAAATCAGCGGCGACGTCAACATAATATTCAATTTGCTTCGTAAAATCAGAGAATGAATCGATTTTTTTCATCATGTATTGTATAGCACATATTCTAACTGGGAATGACGCACGATAAACACGCTTGGATTTAGGAAGATAGTCAATATTACTCCACTCCATCAAAGTAGCGAAGGAGTCCGATGCTTTATCATCTGGAAGATAACGTGTGTTAATACGTTTAATTGTAAAACCTTCCATTAATTGAAATGACAAAACAGGGTCATATATACTATGTTTCTCTACTGCAGCTACATACTCACGAGGTGACATTTCCTCTCTATGTTTATGATAATTTGGAATTCGGCCACCAATAATGATACTTTGAAGATTCAATTGTCGAGCTAGCTCTTTTCGTGCCTCGTAAAGACGATGACCTATTTTCATCCGGCGGTATTCCGGGTCAACCATCACTTCAATTCCATATAAATTAAACCCATTAGGGTCATGATTCGTAATATAACCATTATCTGTAATGACGTTCCATGTATGTTGATCATCATATTCATCAAAATCAACCATCAAGCTTGAACAGGAGCCGATAATTTTATCTTCATACTCAACACAAAACTGTCCTTCAGGAAAAATTCGAATATGACTTTCTAATTGCTCCCGCTTCCAACCCTCCATACCTGGAAAACAACGGCTTGATAATTTCATAATTTCAGCAATATCATCCATACGTATATTTCGCACTTCAATTTTCTTCTCGTATTTTGACATATCTGTTTCTGACATATTCTCACGTCCTATATTTAAATATCTTACTTAAAATGAACAATAAATTAAAAATACACTGTTAGGTTACCCATAATTTACCTTTTCAACATAGGAGAAATAGGAAGAAACGATTTATCAATAAAAATCAAAGTTATATCAACAAATTTCGGTATTTTATCAACAAAAATAATGACTATATCAATAAATTTCACAACTTTATCAACAAATGACATAGTTTGTTCGTATTACTGCTAATCTACCCATATCAAATTAAAAAAGAGCGGTCTCAATATTTATGAGACAGCCATTTCCTGGTATTAGGATCATCAATTTACATGAAAAGTAAAAATCAACAACTTTAATAACAGGGCATTTATAAAATAGACGTAATTTTCCCAAGTCACAGGAGTGGATACTCAATGTATAATAAGTTTGTGGGAGATGCTGGTAGTTTCTACATAAAAACTAACCAAATAAATACATAAAAGGGGTCTATTTTAATGAAAAAGTTTTTTCCTGT
Source organism: Gottfriedia sp. NPDC056225 (assembly GCF_042267765.1). Classification (NCBI taxonomy): domain Bacteria; kingdom Bacillati; phylum Bacillota; class Bacilli; order Caryophanales; family Bacillaceae; genus Gottfriedia; species Gottfriedia sp. NPDC056225. The sequence continues at coordinate 8,146 of NZ_JBHJTJ010000085.1, forward strand.
TTTACTGCTAATCTTAGTCATGTTTACTGGTTGTAATTCTGAAACCGTTTACTCATCTGTTTATGATGGTAAAAAATTAATTATTGGTGTTATAGGTAATTTTCCAAAAGTAAGAGAAGGGAATGTGAAATTCAAAAAAATAAGTTTAAAAAAAATAGAGGAAGACAAAAAACTTTCGTCAGAATTTGATGCCGTTTTTATTATGAAGGAACATCTCTCCGAAGCTTCCAACAGTAAATATGCAAATATTTACAAACATTCCGATATTCCGTTTTTCTTTATTGAATCAAAAAAATCATACATAGCATTTGTAGATGAACAATTTACCTACGAAGATGCGCCTAATTTAAGAAACCCACCATATTCAATAGGTTACCCATTTGGGAAAGGGAAAAATCAATATTGTGCAAATGATATTGACAAAGTAAACAAAAATGCAATTGACGATGTTTACTCTCGAATATTTACATCTATTGATTCTGGTAAATGCTTTAACGATTAATAAATGCAATTTGAGTGTTTGTGAAAAATTATCATGCACTAACTGGCTATGCTGATTACCTGAAAGAAAAAGGAATTAACAATCACCTGATGAAATATAATGAACTCTTATATAACGAATGAGTTCGTTACATAAAAAACTCTAAAGGCTGCCTATACTGGTCTTAACCCTGTCAAGTAGACACACATAAAAAAGACTTTCTAAGCAGCCGTTGTTAACCTGTATTTTACAGGGGAACAACGGTTTAATCGTT
>NZ_JBHJTJ010000086.1:0-8571 GCF_042267765.1 Gottfriedia sp. NPDC056225
TATTTGAATAAATCGATTTCATGATCTCCAATATAAGAAATAATTAAATTTTTACAAACAAGAACATTAATTTTGGCTGGTTTAAATAGTTTTGTTAAGGCATATAAAGAAAGAACTGCTTCGTTTTTAAAAATATTTATTCTTGGTTTTTGGTCACTGTGTAAAAGTTTCTTTTTTGCCAAAGGATGAATTTTTAAAGAATCAATTATTTTAGTAAGTTGATCGATTGTTTTGCTATTAAAGTGATACCAAAGAATTTCATTGTTGGATGGAAGCAAAAATTCGTCAATTGTTTCGATAGAATGGTTTGTAATATTGTATCTCTCCAAATGAATTCTCCTTTTAATAAATTTCTAAAATAGTGTTGGCAAGAATAGGTAAATTATGTAATGCAAAAAACAAACTTTTAATTTAGGGTTTGTTCTTTTTTGGTTGTTGAAAAGGGAATGTGTTAATCATTTAATGAGAGGATGATTAAGAATTGAGGATAACTAATAAATTTGTATTTTTTTGGGGGGACAATGATATTTACTCGAACTTTTATTTTTTCCCTTTCAAACACCAAGGAATAGAATTCAAATGGTCAGAGCAAGCAATTATGTATCGAAAAGCAAATTTATTTGGTGCGAAAAAAATTGCAGAACAAATATTAAAAGCTCAGACACCTAAACAATGTAAAGATTTAGGGGGAAGTAAAGTAATCCCTTTCGATGAAAGAACTTGGATGGCTAATCGTGAAATAATTTATGGGGATGTGTTATATGATAAATTTTCTAACCTCTAACTAAAATCTCAGCTACTAGCAACAGGCGATAAAATATTAGTTGAAGCTAGTCCGTTTGACAAGATTTGGGGTATTGGTATAGGAGAAAATGATAAACGAGCCGAAGACCCAAAAAAGTGGAAAGGACTAAACTTACTTGGGAAAGTTTTAATGGAAGTAAGAAGTAAATTATAATAATACGACTCAAATTAATTTAAAGATTGATATGGCATCTAATTTGATGGTTATTTTATTTTTTCGAAAAACAATCTTACACGTTATCTACAAATAAAAAAACAAACCTAATTCTAAAAGGTTTGTTTTTCACGGACTTATTTAATTTAATTTTTGAGTGTTCGATTCTTCAATATTTACTGTAGAGCCTGTAAATGATCTTTTTGGTAAGCTCCATTTATAATGTACAGACAATAGTCTAAGAATAACAATAGTAATGAATAAAATTAAAGTTTCAAAATTAGTATCAACAAATTTATTTCCAATTAATACACCTACAAGTATTGCCCAAAAAGCATATACTTCTGAATGTAATACCATTGGTTTTCTTTTTGCAAGTAAGTCTCGCACGATTCCGCCACCGATTCCTGTTAAAACAGCAGCTACGATTACAGCACTAACAGGTAGTTTTAATTCGATCGCATAGTTTGCACCAAGAATTGCAAAAGCGGATAAACCGATTGAATCGAATAGAATATCAAGTTTTTTGAATGGTTTATTTGATAATTGCGGAAAGAAAAAGATAATCGTCATAGCAACTAACGCAATTGTAAAATTTGTTGTTTGATTCCATAAAAAGTTGATTGGATAACCTATTAATAAATTACGTAATGCACCGCCACCAAAGGCTGTAGCAAAACCTAGAATATAGACGCCAAATAAATCATAGTCTTCTTCCATAGCAACTACTGCACCACTTAATGCAAAGGAAATAGTACCAATAATGCCAAATAAATCCCATGTTTCCAAAAAGCAATTCCCCCGCCCTGAATAAAAAGATGAAAAATAGTCCAGATATCATTATAATAAAGAGACAGTTAAGAGTAAAGAAGATTTAATTGCTTACAATTGGTTAATAGAAAAGGTGGAATTTTGTGTCGAATGAATTAAGAGAAAAAGCCATTTTAGTTGGATGTCAGCTTCAAAATGTTGATGATGATCGTTTTAATTATTCGTTGGACGAGTTAGCATCACTTACGAAAACTGCAAATGGAGAGGTCGTTTTAATTACCTCACAAAAAAGAACGAAATATCATCCAGCATTATACATAGGAACAGGTAAAGTAGAAGAATTAGAAGCGGCTATTGCAGAGCTAGAACCGGATGTTGTTATTTTTAACAATGAATTAACGCCTTCTCAAATTCGTAATTTATCTGCTAGATTAGAAAAAAGGGTAATTGACCGCACGCAATTAATTTTAGACATATTCGCACAGCGCGCAAAAACAAAAGAAGGTAAATTACAGGTTGAATTAGCGCAGTTACAATATTTAATGCCGAGATTAGTAGGTCAAGGAACTGAACTATCTAGACTAGGTGGAGGTATTGGGACAAGAGGACCTGGTGAAACAAAGCTAGAATCTGATCGTCGACATATTCGCAAACGAATTGATGATATTAAACAGCAATTAAACATAATCGTTGAACATCGTAAGCGTTATCGTGAGAGACGTAAGAAAAATGAAATGTTCCATATTTCGTTAGTAGGTTATACAAACGCAGGAAAATCAACATTATTTAACCGATTAACTAAATCGGATGTGTATGAACAAGATTTACTGTTTGCGACATTAGATCCTACTACTAGAAAATTTGTTTTATCAAATGGTATGACAACGTTACTAACTGATACAGTAGGGTTTATTCAAGATTTACCAACTTCACTTATTGCGGCTTTTCGTTCGACTCTTGAAGAGGCAACAGAAGCTGACTTTATACTTCATGTAGTCGATGCTTCTCATGAAAATTATAAAAGTCATGAAGTAACAGTTTCTAAATTACTGAATGATTTAGATGTTGAAAATATTCCAATGTTAACAGTCTATAATAAAATAGATCAAGTTCATGAGGATTTTGTGCCATCACCATCTGAAGGTTTTATTGAAATGAGTGCTTTAAATGAAGATGATTTAGGAAAATTGCGTCAAAGAATTGAATTCGAATGTAAACAGTATATGGAATATTTTGAAGCGTTCGTACCGGCATATGAAGGAAAATTGATTCATGAAATCAAAAAACTAACGATGATTGAATCAATTACATTTAATGAAGAAACTGAAATCTATCAAATAACTGGATATGTTTTTAAAGAACATTCAATTTATGATACTGTAAAAAGATATAGAATGTATAAGGAGCAATAATCAATGCTAGAATTATTATCAAACGGGGAAAAAATTGCACCATTAGTTGCTACGGTAGAAGAATTAATATCCGAGGCACATAAAGAAATAGACGAAGTAATTGAATACAATCAATTTAAAGTTTTACAAAGTTTTCGAAAACATAAAGTGAGCGATAGTCATTTTATTCCTTCTACTGGTTATGGTTATGACGATATAGGAAGAGATACGTTAGAAGAAATTTTTGCCGATGTATTAGGTGGAGAGGCTGGATTAGTTCGACCACAAATCATTTCAGGTACTCATGCAATCTCGACAGCATTATTTGGGGTTTTACGACCAGGTGATGAGCTTTTATACATTACTGGAAAGCCATACGATACATTAGAAGAAATAGTAGGCATTCGCGGTGAAAGTGGTAATGGCTCATTAAAAGACTTTGGAATAGGTTATGAATCAATTGAATTAGTAAACGATGAACGTATTAATTATGAAAAAGTTGCAAATCGAATGACAAGCAATACAAAAGTGATCGGTATTCAACGATCAAAAGGATACGGGACAAGACCTTCGTTTACAATTGAACAAATTAAAGAAATGATTGATTTTGTAAAAGAAATTGATCCGAATGTAATAGTTTTTGTTGATAACTGCTACGGAGAATTTGTTGAAAAACAAGAGCCTTGCCATGTAGGTGCTGATTTAATGGCTGGTTCATTAATTAAGAACCCAGGTGGTGGACTTGCGAAAACAGGTGGTTATATCGTAGGACGAAAAGATCTAGTTGAGAAATGTGGATATCGTTTAACATCTCCTGGAATCGGAAGAGAAGCGGGTGCTTCTTTGTATGCTTTACAAGATATGTATCAAGGATTTTTCATGGCTCCGCATATTACTGGTCAAGCATTAAAGGGAGCATTATTTACTGCTGCATTTTTAGAAAAGCTAGGAATGAACACAAACCCTTCATGGGACGCAGTTAGAACAGATTTAATTCAATCTGTACAATTTGACGATAAAGAGAAAATGATTGCATTTTGTCAGGCAATTCAAGCTGCTTCACCAATCAATGCTCATTTCACGCCAACGGCAAACTATATGCCAGGATACGTTGATGATGTCATTATGGCTGCAGGGACTTTCATTCAAGGTGCAAGTATTGAATTAACTGCAGACGGTCCAATCAGAGCGCCATATGTTGCATATATACAAGGTGGTTTAACGTATGCTCATGTGAAAATTGCAATTTGTTCGGCGGTCAACTCATTAATCGAAAAAAACCTATTAGAAATTTAAAACAAAATAGCTCATGACATGTTCGTCATGAGCTATTTTATTTATGAAAATAATTGGGGACTTACTTTCATAATGATGAAGGTTCTTTCTATATATCTATATTACATCTTAATTCTTAAATTAACCTTAACATTAACGTTAAAATTACATAATATTTATTTAATCTTGCGTTAATAAAATGGGTGTGCCAGTATATAGAGGTTACGAAATTATTAAAACTGAGCAATTTACGGAGGCTATATAATGGAAAATCTACCTAATTGTCCTAAATGTAATTCAGCATATACATACGAAGATGGAAATCTTTTAAACTGTCCGGAATGCGGCTTCGAATGGACTCTAGAAACAGAAAATTCAAATGAAGAAACAAAAGTAGTAAAGGATGCCAACGGAAATGTTTTAAACGATGGAGATTCGGTTACAGTCATAAAAGATTTAAAAGTAAAAGGTACATCACTTGTCGTTAAAATTGGAACAAAAGTGAAAAGTATACGATTAGTAGAGGGCGATCATGATATAGATTGCAAAATTGAAGGCTTTGGTGCGATGAAATTGAAGTCAGGGTTTGTTAAAAAAGTCTAGATTTGAAATTAACTAAGTATAAATTAAAACAAGAGAAGGAGGAAACCTTCTCTTATTTTTTTAATTTTCATTTCCAATAGTAAGATTAAGGTTAATCAGTCGACGAAGGGGTATTGTTTGAACTGAACCTTTGTTTCACAATCGAATCCAGCTTTTTTATGAATTTTTTAAAACCGAAACCTACTATAAAAGAAATGCTAATTTGTGCATAGACTGAATTTGGGTTTTTTGTAAAATCAATAGCCAGCAACCCACTATTGATTAAAGTGATTGTCATCACTGCTGTACCGGTTGCAAATATCGGGTAAAAAACATACATGATCCACTCCCTAGGATCTGTCAGTTTATTTGCCATAAATCGAGTACAAAAATGATACAAATGAAATAATGAACCGCCAATTGCCCCAGCAAAGAAATAATAAAGAAAATAATTGAGACCGTGAATACGCTCAGAATATATTTCTCCGTAATTGTACCAAGTTATTCCAGCCAAAAGAAAGCTACCGAAAAAGAGCACACATAAATAGGTTAGAATAAATACTTTTTGTTGTTTGTTCATGACTTCCCCTCCTAGTATAACCGTATGCACCAAATAATGGTTTTTTGCAAAAAAGAAGCAAATGAAATGAAAGAATAGTAGAATCTAAACACAAATTTAAAGTAGAAATTGTATTAATTTTAAAAAAATAGTTTGATATAAATAGATATTTGTTAAAATAAAAGAGGTTTAATCAGAATGTAATTGATTAAAATTTCACGAAATAAAAGAAGGTGTATAAATGAAAAATAGAGCGCATAGTTTAGAAATGGATTTTGTAAATTCAAATGAAAAGCAAAAAATGCTATACAAGCGAACACTGTTAATTGTTAGCATTTCTCAAATTTTTGGTGGGGCAGGCTTAGCTGCAGGGGTTACAGTAGGAGCATTACTTGCCCAGCAAATGCTTGGTACAGATGCTTTTTCAGGTCTCCCTGCATCGCTTTTTACATTAGGTTCGGCAGGAGCGGCATTAATTGTTGGTAGGCTTTCTCAAAGATTCGGTCGACGAATCGGGCTTGCGTCAGGATTTTTTACAGGTGGACTTGGTGCAATCGGTGTAGTAATTGCAGCAATGACAAACAATCTAATTCTTTTATTTGCTTCACTACTGATTTATGGAGCAGGAACAGCAACTAATTTACAAGCAAGATACGCTGGAACAGATTTAGCAAATAGTAAGCAACGTGCAAAAGCAATTAGTATTGCCATGGTTTCTACAACTTTTGGTGCAGTTGCGGGTCCTAATTTAGTAGGACCAATGGGAAAATTTGCTGTTTCTATTGGTGTACCATCACTAGCAGGTCCGTTTATCTTATCCGCAACGGCTTTTATTTTAGCTGGAATTTTTCTTTTCGTTATGCTTAACCCAGACCCTTTATTAGTGGCTAAAATGATTGAGTCAAATAAAGCAAAACAAGTAGATGTCAAACAGACTTCACCAGTTGAAAGTATGAAAAACAATAGAGGAATTGCTGTAGGGGCAACGACAATGGTGCTTACACAAATAGTCATGGTTGCAATTATGACTATGACACCGGTGCATATGGAACACCATGGTCATGGGCTTAATGAGGTTGGTATAGTTATTGCGTTTCATATCGGCTCAATGTATCTACCATCCCTGATTACAGGAATTCTTGTTGATAAAATAGGTCGAACTGCGATGTCGATTGCATCAGGTGCTACTTTATTACTTGCAGGAGTATTAGCTGCATCGGCACCAAGTGATTCTATGATTCTACTAGTTGTTGCACTTTCATTATTAGGGTTAGGTTGGAACTTTGGGCTGATTAGTGGTACTGCTCAAATAGTTGATTCAACAGACTCTTCTACACGCGCGAAAACTCAAGGTACTGTAGATGTATTGATCGCCTTATCAGGGGCATCAGGTGGAGCGCTATCTGGAATGGTCGTCGCAAATTCGAGTTATGCAACATTATCATTGGCAGGTGGAATACTGTCCTTAGTCCTTATACCAGTCGTAATTTGGTCACGCAAAAGCAAAAAAGAGCATGAGCAAGGACTACAAATGTAAAAATGATTTTATAATTGAATTAAAATAGGAGCTGAGCAATCAGCTCCTATTTTCACAATTAGCAAATAGGGGGAAAATATGAGTAAAATTTTTGAAAATTTCATTCCATTACTATTTATAATGTTGGTTTTAACTAGTTGTACATTAAGTAAGAGCCCAAATAAAGATATTTTTAAATATAAAAATTCTTATATCGGTAATAACAGTGCTGTAGGAAATATCATTAAACAATTACCTAACAATAAAGAGTTTAAAAAAATGACACTTCAAACAAAAAAGAAGCCTTATGGAATGACTATTATATATGAGAAGATAAATGTTAACCCTAAAAACATAGTAATAAATAATGCAACATTCTTATTTGCTCTAATCAAAAATGTAGAATGGATCACTTTTGAATTTTCCGACAAAAAATATACTCTAACAAGACAGCAACTTAATGAATGGTATGGAAAAGATGTGCGTTCTTATACGAATGAAAATGACTTAGAAGAACTTATCCATACAAATTTAAAAGATAAAGACAAGGTTAATCAGCTTTTTATAAAATAATGCTTTATTAGTATGATAGAGTAATATAATGATATCTATAAATTTTAAAGGTGTTTATTTTGAAAAGTAACATTAGGCTAGATGAGTTCGCCTTTTATAAACTTAAACCATTAACGGACGAGATGATCATAAAGGCAGAAAAAAAGCTTAAAATTAAGCTGCCAAAAAAATACATAGAAATTCTCTAACAATAAAACGGGGGAGACATTAATTTTGATTCATTTCCTACATAAGTACCTACGTCTTGGGATGATGACCAAATTATAAAAATTCCCCCTAAGTTTGAAGTGGTTTTAATGGGTTTAACGAATTGATAATTTTTTAAATAGGCTGATTGAGAAGGTGTAGAAAAAGAGGTTCAAATCTATAAATAACTAGGAGAGCATCCAGCTGATTCAAAATTGATACTATATGATGAATAATATCTAGTATTAAAAAAATTAGCAGGAATTACTTTGTACGATGCCTTTGCAATTGGTGAGCGAATTCCAGAAAGTGTTATTAAAGATATTAATATTGCACTTATTTATGCGGAAAAATTGGGGGTTAAATCCATATGATGTTCACGGAAAAACAGATTGTGGAAAATACAAAAAATTTAAGGGTATAAATTCTGGAATAGTTTAACTATTAGTTATTTATACATGATATTATGAAAATGAAAGGTGGTGATATTGTGGTATGGTTTATTGTAATTGTAATTGTAATTATAGGTATAATACTTAAAATGAATAGCAGTTCTAACCAAAAAGAAGATAAACATTCTCCTGAAGAAATCATAGAAATTGCAGAATTCGAACTGAAATTCAGGTCAGAATTTGCAAAAAATAAAATGTTACTAAAGAGTGGTAAAATAACAGATAGACAATCAATGAAATGGTCAAAAAATTTATTAGAAGAACACAATGAAATTCAAAGAAAATACAATATAACAGAAGAAGAAATG
>NZ_JBHJTJ010000087.1:0-8120 GCF_042267765.1 Gottfriedia sp. NPDC056225
TCTTTATTCGTATAATCAGCTTTTGTTCCTAAACCTACATCAACTAACTGTAAAGTCGTATTCTGAAGGTCTTCTAATTTATCTGAATAATTTTGTGCTAAAAGTTGCATATTTGTGAAGTTTTGGTCACCAGCACTTGCATTGTATGTTGGAATCGTTTGCGATACATCACTCGCTCCAACCGTTACCGCTAAAGCAGCTGCACCTGGAGATCCAAGAGTTTTTTCATCAGGCCCTGCATTACCTGCTGCGACACAGGCAACAGTACCTGAAAGCATTGCATTATTAATCGCAATCGATGTTGCTTCAAGCGGATCGTTAACGCTAGATCCTAAAGATAAATTGATAACATCCATTCCATCTTTTACAGCCTTATCAATACCAGCCATAACCGCATCGTTTGATCCACTTCCATACGGACCTAATACTCGGTACACATAAAGTTCAACGTCAGGAGCTACACCCATAACAGCTGACGGTGAGTTGTTCTTCTTTTGTGCCCCAATCGATCCAGATACATGAGTTCCATGCTCTGTATAATAAGTTGAACCATTTGCATCCGTTTCTGCTTGTCCAGAAGCTTTCCAATCTTTATACGTCGTCTCCATCGGATCCGAATCATTATCAACGAAATCGTATCCACCTTTATAAATTCCTTTTAAATCAGGATGGTTATAGTCAATACCTGTATCAATAACCCCTACTTTGACGCCTTTACCGGTAATATTTTCAGCATGGAGCTTGTCCGCACCAATTTGTGGCAAGCTATCATCTACTTTCGTTGGAGTGGACGTTTGCATTTCATCAGCCACTTTTGGCTCATCAAGCTTCACTTGATTATCCTTCCAAACTCGTTTGACAACTCCAGTGGTTAGTAATTGTTGAACTGTTGTTCCTGGCAATGTCATTGCTACACCGTTGAAAGCATCGTTGTATTCTCTTGTAATTTTAGCCTCTTTCATTTTATCTGCTTTTCGTTCATTCTGACTCTTTACTTTATTCCACTCTTGTTTAAATTTAGCATGATCGTTACTTTGTTGTGTTTTTACGGAAGAAATAGAAAGTTTCTTTCCTTTCAATGCCTGCTTTAAAACCTCTACCTTCGCAGGTGCTTCATTAAATTCAACAATTACATTGACCAATTCAGAAGTTTTTTGGTTTATATCCGGCGAAATAACGAATCCTGGTGATGCATCAAGTTGTTTCAGTGCCATTCTTTGTTCATCTGTTAAACTAGCTAACATTTTCTCTACACTATTCGAATTATTCTGATTTTTAATCTCAGCATTCACCTTATAGTGTATACCCGTCGTAAATAACATACTCGTAATGACAGTGCCTGTTAACACACGTTTAAGATTTCCTTTTTTCATAACTTTCCCCCTGATTATCAAAATTAGTTAAACTATCAAAAATGAATGGGATACATATCTTTGATCAATATCAAGTTGAAATTTAAATACGACTTATCAAATTATTCGTAGAATTCTGGTTGTGCCGCTCATGTGTTCAGTTGTTATTATTCTAAGTACATCCTATCCTTTAAGTTTTAATTTCTCCCTATTCCATTCGGTACATTTTTTATTGATTATTGAACAAAAAATATATATGTACTTTACAAATCTTCCTATTTAACACATTTTTGTACGGTCGTCACCAGTTTTCATCTTTCTAAAATCAAAGGTCGATTTATACATTTTCTTCCCTGTAATTGTCTTCCCATCCTAAATTGATTATATGGAAAATTGATTTTATAAACATTTCTGAAAATTCCGGAAAATAACCCTATAATTATCGACAAAAATTAACAATTTCTGGTTTTTAATATTCAATTGTTTAATTGATTAATTCATTTTTAATGATAAGTTTGATTGGGATGTCTTTAAAGATTTAGAGATTTGTAATTTCAATCTCTCTCTTTCTTTTAAAAATGATATCAAGATGATAAAGCTTGTTAATTCAACCGCCAATTGTACCCTACTTTACCAACAAAACATTAGAATAATCATTATATAAATTGTTTAATATTCAATTTGAATAATACTTACTGCTGTGGTTAGCGATATAGCCACCCTTTCACATTAAATGAAAAAATCAGTAACCTAAAAAAAGATTACCGATTTTTTTATTTATTAAGCTTAATTATTCTAATCCTAGTGAATGTAAAACATCATCTAATGTTTTACCTTTAGATTTCTTAACAGCCTTAGGAGAATTATCATTCCAAGGATTTTGCATTAGGTAATTATTGATAACATATTGCATATCTTTTGCATCAACAACGCCGTCAAAGTTGATATCAGCATCACGTTTATTTGTACCCCAATACGTCTGAATATACATTGCATCGTTTACGTCAATTACGTTATCCTTATTGACATCTCCACCTGGAATATAATCATATTGAACAGGTTTAGATCCAGCTGTCACTTTTCCATCCTCTTTTATCCCTACTGTAAAATCTTTCGTCATCGTAAAGTGACCTGGAACATCAATTTTCAAATTAAAATTCTCACCTGTTATCGGTAATCTTGTTCTAAATGCCCATGGATTTATTGAAGAATAACCAAATTGATCAGTAACGCCATATTCTTTACCAGTTGAATCTTTTACGCTAATTTTTGTGCCTGTTTTACTATAGTCAAGTTGTTTCATCTCTGGCTCTAATCCACCAAACTTCATTAATCCTTCTGCTTCAACATCTGATCTCATCAGCGAATAAATCGGTGTAACATAGAAATATGGTTGAATACCTTGTGTCGTTACTGTACTATTATCCACATTTGTATAAACTGCACTAAAGAATCTTGAGCCAGTTGTACTCTTAAAGCTCATTGGCCCTTTGTAGTAGACATCTTTTGACTTTACTGTTAAATCTACTAAAGAAGCATCTCCAGCAATTCCTGTATTAGCTAGATCTCCAGTCGCCGTTGCAGTGATCGTCATTTTAGTGTTTCCGCCTTCTGAAGGAGTAGTAGTATATTGAACATCTAGTTTCCCTTTAAATGTACTATTTGGTTGCACGTTTACTACATCAAGGAATGTACTTGGATAAACAAAGCTAAACTCAGCTTTCTTCACATTTGTTTTCACATTTTTTGTAGAGAAAGTCAATGTTGTTGAATCCCCCATGTTTATACGTTGTTTGTCAGCAATTGCCGTTGTATAAGCTGTTCCTTTTCTTACAAAATAAGCATCTACAAAACTACCATAATTTCTTACACTAGATTTGCTATAATCTGAGAAATCATATTCTGTAATTGGATTGACAATTGGACCAGAAGTAGCTAATGGTATCTCTTGATTGAAATTGCCTTGTGAGTCTACTGGAATGCTGATTTCTGAAGAATTATTAGGGTTATAATATGTAAAAGTATTATCTCCCTGTGAAGCAGTCATGCCCCCTGCCTTCATCTCATCGATATCTTTATCAAATACATTTCCTGATACTGTAACCTTTGTGTCAGTTGAATTAGCTGTTTCATAAATTCCACCAGCTACCATATTGTTCATCGTTACTTTAGGTTCTCTCTCTCCATAGTAAACTGGTGCATCTTTTGTGAATGTTTCGCCTTTATCGTTTGTTCCTACCATTCTAATTTTATATAATCCTGGATCTGTCTGTTTATAGTCATACGTAATTGGATTGTCCGGATTACCAGTTAATGGATAATATTTCCCTTCATTTAATACGCCTCGGAAATAATATTCGATATTCTCGTCAGCACCCATCCCATCCGCTGTGCCTAAGAATCCGATTTCTTTGTCTGTTTTTGGATCCACAAGGAAGAAATCAAAATAACGCATATGTGAATTCAATTTAAAGCTAGCACCAATTGACCATCTTGTGTAATTACTTCCTGCTTCATAAGCTATTGTATAGGCTGATGGGGTACCTGTCACATAGTCAATTCCTTCTTTTACAGTATGAATCGCAAATGGAATTTTATATGTTTCATCAGGATTCTTTTGGTTTGTATACACAACATATCCTTCGTAAGTTCCAAGCTTCGCAGTTTTCGGAACGTTGATAGTAGCGTCCATATTCGCACTGCTATATTTTTTTACTTTGACAGTTGATTTTACATCTAATGACACACCATTTGCAGCCGCATCTTGGTCTGCTCTAGAATCGCCAGTAAAACGAGCATCTAATGTCTGAAACTGAACTTTTACGTCATACGTCTTATCGACAGAGCTTTTATTAAATAAAGTAATAGAACGTTTATCTGAAAGATCTTTACCATCAACAGCTTGTTCACCATAACTTAATGCCCCAGTAATGTTTTTAATTTGTTTAATTCCCTTATCTGCTAACGTTGTTGTACTATTTGTTACACTTTTTACAGTTGAAGTTTTATCTTTTACTTGAATCTCAGTTTGTGCATGTACAGCATTATATGGGTCAACACGCCCTGCCCCAACTTCATACACACTATAATTATCCGATAACGGATCTGCCGTGTTCATCAGTGTTGCTTTAACATCTGAAGGAGTCATATCAGGATGAGCTTGCTTGACTAGCGCTGCTACCCCAACAACGTTTGGCGTTGCCATCGATGTACCAGATAAGCGATCATATGCGTAATCATAGTTTCCGATTTGGTCTGCCCCGTGCATATAAGAAGGAACAGTAGAGAAAACAGATACGCCAGGTGCCGTTACTTCAGGTTTAATATCATATAATACACGTGATGGACCACGTGAACTAAATTGCGCTAATTTGTCACCTGTTGTGACCAATTGCTTCATATTACTGAATGTAAAATCTATAGATGCACCTGGTATTGCTCCTGTTCCATAAGTAGGTAATTTAGCGGCTAACGCAGCACCTTGTGCATTACTCAATAAAAATGTCGGTATATAGTTAAAACCTTCTCCAAGATAGACATCTCCATTAGGAACTGGTGTGTCGTATAATAAAACACCTTTTGCGCCATGTGATTTTGCTGTACTGATGATTTGAACCATTGGGTAACTACCTCGCTGTGCTAATACAATCTTTCCCTTTACATCAATTGGATCAGAAATACCAATAGATCCTTTCCAATAATTAACCTCACCGCCATAAGCTACATTTACCATTTGCAGTGTTTGGCCATCAAATTCTGCTACGTCATCCGTTAAACCTTTGGCAGCTAATTTTAAATCAGCAGGTAAATTTCCTGTTGACGCATGTCCAGTCCCTGTATAACTTGGAATTGTAATGGATGTATCGCTTGCTCCAACTGTAATAGCTAAAGGCGAGGTACCTGGAGCACCTAACGAATACATTGTGTCCCCAGAATTTCCTGCGGCCACAATCGCTGTGACGCCTGCTAAAACAGCATTATTTACAGCAATTGTTGTAGGATATAAAGGATCATTGTAATTTGCACCAAGAGACATGTTAATGATATCCATTCCGTCTGAAACTGCTTTATCGAGTCCTGCTAAAATAGCCGATGTATAGCCTGATCCATATGGTCCTAATACACGATAAGAATAAATATCCGCATCCGGTGCAACCCCTGTTACTGAAAGGTCTCCATCATTTTTGCCCTGCCCAGCAATAATACCTGCTACGTGTGTTCCGTGCTCGGTATAATATGCTTCTCCATTTGTAGCTAACTCAGCCTGTCCAGACGCTTTCCAATCTGCGTATGTCGTTTCCATTGGATCATTGTCATTGTCAACGAAATCGTAACCACCTTTAAAAGCAGCTTTTAAATCTGGGTGGTTATAATCAATTCCAGTATCAATAATACCGACTTTTACACCTTTACCTGTATAGCCTTCTTCGTGAAGTTTTTCCACTCCAGGGAATGTTACCATCGTATGCGTTGCAGCTTCTTTCCCAGTTGTTGATGATTCACTAATTGACGGTGGCTCTACTTGAACTTGTAAATCACTATAAACAGCTTTTACTGAACTTGATTTAAGAAGGTTTTTTACTTTGTTAGCAGGAATGGTCATTGAAACACCGTTAAATGCTTTTTTATATGAACGTTTTATTGAATATGGATTTTTCTTGTCTTTTAATTCACTACTGAAAATAGTTTTTAAATCTTGTTGGAATGTTTCGTGTGAAGCGTTTACATTTTCTTGTGCATCTTTTGCTGATAACGTTTCACCGTTGGATGCAGCTTCTAAAACAGCCGTCTGCTCGGGCTTGTCCTTAAATTCAACAATAACAGATGTAAGCTTGTCACTTGTTTGATCAACTTCTGAGGATAATTGCAGACCCTCTTTGTCACTTACTTTTAATTGCTTAATTGCCTCACGTTGTTGAGGCGTAAGATTTGCTAATACTTGTTCGACTTTTGATGTTGCTTGTGCATGAACTTGTTGTGAAAAGGAACCTGGTGTCATTGTAGTACTTATAAGTCCTGTTGTTAATGCTAATGTTGTCACATTTTTAAACACTTTCTTTTTCATCTACTAACCTACTTTCTTTTCTCAAGATAGATTTATTATATTGAAAATTGTCGTAATTTAAATTTTGAAAAATTCCGGAAAATTCTAATTTTTTAAAAAATTAGATACAAATTACTTAACTCTTCTCTACCAATCCCATAATTTCGTAATTTACTTATAAAAAAAATTGAAAGTATGATAACAGGCATACCCGAAATTAATGAAATATTTCTTTTTGTAAAAAAGAACTTTTGATTTATACATAATATTCTTAGTACTTTTTACTTTTATATAGGAAAAGGCTCCGGAATTTTACCGGAGCCCTTAAACTTTAAAAAATTATAATCCTATTAGTTAACACCTAATGCACTTTTAACACTCTCTAAAGTTTGTCCTTTATATTTCTTTTTAGGTGTTGGCGCATAGTTAATCGTTGGATTTTGCATTAAGTAGTTTTCTTCTACAAATGCTAGATCTTTTGCATCAACTACACCGTCAAAGTTAATATCTGCATCACGTTTATTTGTTCCCCAATAAGTTTGTAAGTAAAGTGCGTCCATTACGTCAATCACGTCATCTTTATTAACATCTCCTGCGATTGCTGGATTTACCCCGTATAATGCAAGATTTTCATTCGTCACTTTTCCATCTTCATGGAATCCGATTGTAAAGTCTTTGTGTACGGTGAAATGCCCAGGCACATTAAATTCAAGCTCGTACTGATCATCGGTTAATGGTAATTGCACTTTAAACGTAGACGATTTAGAAGGAACGACTCCTTCATAAACAGTTCCATTTGAATTTGTGGCTTTGACTTTAATTCCGGCCTTTGAATAATCAAACGTTGTCGCTCCTAGTGGAGAACCAGCTGGATCTAAGAATGCTTCTGCATTATTCAAACCACGAAGTAACGAACTTGTAGGTGCTCCATTATAGATGGATGGATTTCCACTTACAACATTAGTTGTCGTATTATTACTATCGGTAACTAAAGTACTAATATGAGCCATCTGCATTACAGCAACTACCGTATAATCATTACTCAATTTAAACGCCACATCCGCAAATTTTAAATCACCCGATAATGGCGTAACACCATCTTTTGTCTTGATTGTAACTGTTGTTAAATAAGTGGTAACGCCAGCTATAGCCGGTTTATCTGTTATAGTCATGTCGACTTTATCTGCTATACTTGGATCTAATGTAATATTCATGGATGCTGCAGTAGATTCGTGATAAAACGTATAAACTACTTGTTTGACATCCTTTGCTTTATTTAACATTAACGTTGCAAGCGCTGTTTCTCCCGGATTTGCCGTACGTTTTTCAGGATTCATATAACCATACGTTACATCATCGCGTGTGACAAAAATTTCTCTACCTTCTTTAAATGTTTTATTTGTTGCCTTATCAATTGCATAAAAGCCAATTTCCATCGCTCTTGATGCATTTGTTGGAATCGTTGCTGTAAATGTACCATCAGGATTTACAGGTACCGCTACTTCGCTTCCTCCTAAGTAATCTCGATAATACACTTTTGTACTGCCTTGGTTAACGTCCATCCCAAGCTTTTGCATTTCTTCTGTGTCTTTATCATAAACTGAACCAGTTATCGTTACGCTCGTTTGGCCATTTTTATATTCAAGAACATCCGGACTGTTAATCGTCATTTTTGGTGCGATGTTATCAAAATAAATTGGTGCCTCTTGTGAGAATGTTTTACC
>NZ_JBHJTJ010000088.1:0-8073 GCF_042267765.1 Gottfriedia sp. NPDC056225
TCTTTCACTTTCTTTAAGAAATAAACTTTTTTATTTTCTTCAATATTTCTAACAATTTTTTTGCCTTTATTATCTATAATAACTAATTTATATCCCTGCTTTAATAAAGATGGTTTATCAACAACTACTCCTGCAAAATTATGTTGTTCGTCCATTTCACTAAATGAAGTTACAGTATTATCTGAATTTAAAGAGGTAATAGACGAACCACCCTCGTGAATTTTCCCAAATATTTTTGATAATTCATAGTATCCATAATCTTTGTCATTTTCATAGAATATGACTGTTTTATTTTTAAAATGTTCAATTTCCGGTGAATGTAAATTATGTTTAACAGCGTACTCCTTAGCTTCTTTAGTTGATAAATCTGAAATACAAAATTCATTAAATAGATTAAAACCTATAGATGTTATCAATAAAACTGCTATATAAATAAATAGTCTTTGAGTGCGTTGCTTTTCTTTTAAAACAGACTTTAAGACAAACATTATTAAAATTATAATTACTAATACAATAAACGTATTTATTAAATTAAAATTATTCATTTTTCCTCCAAAAGATTTACTTTAAAAAGATTTAGTTTCATCTTAATTAAACGTCCTTAATAAACATGTTTCTCGATAATTTTGTTTTAATTCATAAATAGCTCTTGTAATAGTTCAGTTGTCTTTGAATTGATTTTATAAACCTTTCCATCTTGTCTTAATACTAAATTTTGGTTGTAGTTTATAGCAAACTCTTCTTTTTTACCGCTTTCATTAATAAACCATAAATTTAAATCTGTTTTTGGTGTTTCGCTTTGTTCCTTTTGAGCTTTTTTTGAGGCGAAGCCTTTTACAATTTCTTGAATTTGATCACGATTTTTATCTGAGCTATAAATGATCGTATTGACATCAGAAACTGCGACTATTGCAACTGTTTTAGGATCCATACTTTCTGTATTTGTGTTCAATGAACAACCAAATAATACAAATGTAAAACATAATATCATTAGAATTTTCTTCATAGTCCCTCCTTATTTTAATTATTCTCTAACATAATTCCATCAAAGTTAAGCGACATCCTTCCATTCGAATAAAAATGAATCTTTTGGTAGATTTTTTCCAGTTATGTAAAGAAAAGGAACTATTATAGTAAATTTTACAAATTTTATATGTTTTCACATAGTCGTCATCCAATTTTAGTTAAAAATAGCTCTGTTATATTTAATTATTGATATTTCGAACTAAAAAAAGGCTATCTAATTAGACAACCTTTAGAAATTGTTATGTAACTAAAAAACGGAAATTAAAACTCTATATAAAATGGATGCATGTTTTCTTTCAAACAATATTCAATTCTTTGTTTGAAATTTTTCCAAGTTACCATCGCTAAAGCTTCCTCAATAGGAAAATATCCAACTTTCAAACTTTCTGGAGAAGTTGTTAACTTTCCCCCGATTGGTTTAGCTAAAAACAAAGTATTACAAATTGAACTACTAACATTTTGAAATACACCACAAAATTTCACAACTTCAATATCAATTCCGCTTTCTTCTTTTGTTTCCCTAATTGCCGCTTCTTTCAATGATTCGCCTTCTTCAACTTGCCCACCTGGCATTTCCCAACCTCTACGTGGGCCCTTAATTAATAATATTTCATTATGTTCGTTAATGACTATTGTCGCAGCTGAAATAATATGTTTTGGCGGCAAAGAAATATTTTCTGTATTTTTTTCCTTAGATATCAAAAGAATTCCCCTTTCTACTTCTAACTCTTAAATATTACTTTTGATCTATTCTATTTATACTTAAAAGGCTCCTTCTTATTAAACTCTTTTGCCATATTTTTGAATAAAA
This sequence comes from Gottfriedia sp. NPDC056225, assembly GCF_042267765.1. Taxonomy (NCBI): domain Bacteria; kingdom Bacillati; phylum Bacillota; class Bacilli; order Caryophanales; family Bacillaceae; genus Gottfriedia; species Gottfriedia sp. NPDC056225. The sequence goes on from NZ_JBHJTJ010000088.1 coordinate 1,838, forward strand.
AAGGAGCTGACAGTGCAATTCTTGTTGTTTAGTAGGAAAATGTACAATTTCCTATATAAAAAAACTGCCGATTGATTCTCGACAGTCTAATAATTAAGTATAAAATTTCTATTAAATCTTGTTACGATGCAGGTTCAACTTTTGTTGCTATGTAACCTGTGCCGTTCCATTGCAGATACACACGATATTTTTGAGAGCCTTTTTCTTTTGAAGATACAGTACCAACAGAGCCACCTTTATTGCTTTTGTCGCTACCTAAAAACCATACTGTCATATTACTTTGATCTAGTCCAGTAGCAGTAGCGATTGTTTGAAGCATGTTCTGCCAATCTTGTGAACTTGAATCATAACTTGTAACATGCTGTCCTCCTGTTTGCTCAGGAGTTTCCGGTGTAACACCTGTTTGTTCAGGCGTTTCTGGTACGATTGTATCCGAGCTATCTTCAGTAGATGATGTATTATCACTAGACTCATCCGTTTGAGTTTGGTCTTGTGAAGAATTATCATCTGAACTCGTATCCTCTTCTTGTTTATCGTTCTTTATGTTGTTATTCGATTGTTTTCCAGCTGAAGCATAATCGTCTATTAGAGGTGATGGCTTTTTATTTCCAGACGATAAAATCGAATTTGAAACAAATGCAATTACAATAATGACAACTGCAATTGATCCACTTAAAATAAATAATTTGGTTTTTCTTTTTTTTGCTCTAAACGTTGCTCTAGAATTACCTTGTAATTTTTTCAATCTACCACTCTCCAAATCTGAGAATGTTAACATTCTATCACGAGTGGGTTAAAACTTGAAGTATTTTCTTAAAAAATTAACCATTTCGTAATAAATTTGATAAGGATCATCTTAATTTGCAGTAACATTTTAATTAATGTAATTTGTAATGCACGAAGTTGTCAATTTATTTTAAATGATCAATCCAACTATCAACAGTTTGAACTTCTGCTTGGCGTGGAAATATTTTTTCAATGAGCACTCTATGAACCTCAGGATCAGAATCAATACACGCGTCGGAAAGCACAGTAATTGAAAAGTCCTTATCTGCCGCTTCTCTTAAAGTCGATAGTACGACGCCACTTGTCGAAATACCACTAAGGACAATTGAATCAATTTGTTGTGAACGTAATATAACTTCTAGATTACTACCAGTGAACGCACTAACGCGATATTTTGTAATAACTAGCTCCCCTTGAATTGGTTCGACAGATTCGTGAATTTGTGTTGATACATCAGTAAATGTCATTCCAGCATTTTTAGCAATTGCTGAGAAAATCTTATTATTTTGACTAACCTCAAAGTATCCTTCACTAAAACCAACTCGTACAAAAATAACTTGAATATTATTTTGGCGAGCGGCTTGGATTGCTTGTTGAAATGGTTTAAGAATTTCTTGTTTGTCAGCGAAACGCGAAACAATACCATTTTGTAAATCCATTACTAACAGTGCTGTTTTTTTATTTTCCATATTTGTTACTCCTTTTTGAATTAAGAAAGTATTTTCTGAATGTAATTCTATCAAATGTTTCAATAATCTGCCAAAATAAATAAAAAAATCGACTGAAACTGTTTTTTTCCTTTTAACAACTACTTTGTACCATGCTTTATCAGAAACACTATAAGTTAAAGTCTAGCTTCCTTTTTTATTCGTATTAACTGTACCTGAAATCTTAATGGATTTAGTTAAATTTCCGTCGATGTTATCTTCTTCCGAAACACCATACAGAGCATTGAAAGTTACACCGTATTCTTAGAAAAAATCTTCTAAAAATTAAATTGTTCACTCAAGGTTTTTTAAGATATTTTCAGCGAAAACTTTCATATATAAATTAATAGGATTGTGTAAGACAGGTTGGGTTTAAAAAAAGGTTTTATTAGGGGGTTAATCTTTGAAAATAGTAAAAAAAGGAATTTTTATTGGTGTTTGTGTGATAACGATCATTATTTTACTATTTGCCTCTTCTTTTGCATTTTTAAATTATATTAAAGTTAACGTTCATAAACCATCCTCACGACTATCGGCTGGTATAAGGGGTGTAAACTGGGCAGATGAACGTGATAATTTTGTTGATGGTGTGATTTATGTAAGTGGTCTGACGAAGAATGATACGTATGACTCTGCTAAAGCTGTTGGACGACAAGTTATTAGGCAAATGTTTGATCAAACTGGAGCTAACACTATCAGACTGCCCATTAATGAAGCTACAGTCGAAAATTATTGGAGTACATACACTGGATCAATCGATGCTGCGTTAGAAAAAGGTAATGTGATTTTCAGCTATTGGGCTCCAAATAATGGGAAACCAGAAGACCTCGTTCGTTTTTATAAAATGTGGAGTACTGTTATCAACAAATATGGAAATAACCCAAACTGCTATTTTGAACCTATTAATGAACCATATGGCTATAATTCGAAAGATTTACGTGATTTCTACAACAATTGGTTAACTAAATATCATGTTTCAAGGAAAAATGTCATTCTTGATGGAATTGGTCTGGCAGCTTTATATATTAATCCACTAGGTAATGATAAACGACTAGATGGCACAATGCTTGCTGTTCACTGCTATGCATTTTATTCAGGATATGTTCATATAAAATCTCTAACAGAAACTGGTTGGTCAAATGTCTTATCAGTCGAGATCGGTAAGTATTCAGACCGTGCCATTGTTACAGAATGGGGAGCACCCATGAAAACTGGGTTAGATTATTCGGTAAAAAAGAGCAATAATGACATACATTACGTCGGAGCAATGAGCGAAAAAATTAATCATCTCGGTATTGGAAGCGTTTACTGGCCTGGATTACGAGATGGGGATTCTTATAGTCTAATGGAAAAAAAGGTCACCAAGAATCAAATCACCCTCTCAGTTACAAATCAATCCGGACTTGAAAAATTACAAGAATCTTGGGGCAAGGATACTAAGTAGATGTGAAATTATATATAAAAATGCCCTCTCGATCAAGAGGGCATTTTTATATTATCAAACTTAAGATTAGTTAGACTCAGTTCATGATTTAGTATTTTTTCAGCGAGGTGAGGGATAAAACGAACGACCGAGTAAAAGTCCGGAAACAGCAAAAACAATTGATAGGCAGATACCTAATTGGCTCGTCGCTAAATACGAAGGTATCGATACGTTGATCGCTACTTTCAAAACAACTAAAATAATGATTGTTCCAATCACCCACAGTGTTTTCTTTCCACGTCCAATTTTTTCAAGTTTACTTCTTGCGATTGCCCACCCTTGAACAATTCCCGCTAAAATTCCCAATACTATTCCTGATAGTAATAACAGCCATTCAAGCCCTTTCACACCACTCATCATAAAAGCCCAAACAACTCCAATAATTAGTAATAACGCTCCGATTAGAAAACTTCTGTCTAACCTCTTCATTCCACTGCGCTCCTTTTACTCCATAAATCATATTTTTTCCTATGTAAAACAATTTTTCGTTAACTTTATTATACTGACATGTAAAACTTTTTTAATACGTCCTCAGACTGATTTGAATTGAAATATACGTTCTTTTGTATTTAATATCTACAAAAAAAGGAATATCTTCTTTGTAGATTATTGTCGTAAAAATAATATGTGGTATGCTAAAGGAAATACCAATTTAGGAGAGTAAATCATGAAAACAACATCAACTGTTCAACTTGAACAATCTATTGGAAAGCTACGAAAAGTAGTTGACGTACTAAACAAGCGAATTAAAGAAACTACTTCTGAACAATTAGCGAATGAAACAATCCGTCTTAAAGAAGAATTAAAAACAATCTCAAATACGCTTTTACAAATCCAGAAGCGTGAGAGCGAAGAAGTTTAATGGCGTAGTAAGCAGTAATTTTCAAAAAACTTTTTCAAATAAGGCTCAGTCTATAGAGAATATAAAAAGGATCTTCTTGGAAGATCCTCTTTGTATAGAAAAAAAATTACATCATTTTCATAACATCAATTATTTTATCAATATCATTTTTTGTAATCCAATAATGTGTAGCGAAGCGCATCATTCCATCTTCTTCAGGAGCAAATATAATAATCCCATTCTCTTTGAAAATTTGCTCGATTTCCTCTGGGCTATGTTTCATATTTGTCATTTGGAAGAATACTAAATTAATATTAATTTGAGATAAGTCCACTTTAATTGTAGGAATTTCACTTAATCGCTCAGCTAAATAAAGTGCATTTTCGTGATCTTCGTGTAAACGTTTTGTCATTTTTTCTAATGCAATGATACCAGCGGCTGCTAAAAATCCGGATTGTCTCCAGCCACCACCTAATAATTTACGCTTCTTTTTTGCCTTTTCAATAAATTCTTTACTTCCAGCTAGTATCGAACCTACTGGAGCGCATAGTCCTTTTGATAAGCAGAACATTACAGAATCGCTATATTGAGATAATTCTTTTACATCTGTTTTTAAATAAGTAGCAGCATTAAAAATTCTTGCTCCATCTAAGTGAATAGGTATGTTTGCATTTTTTGCAATGCTAAAAACTTCTTTCATATATTCAAAATCAACTACTGCTCCATTAGAATATGCATTTTCTAAGCAAATTAATGAAGTTTCAGGAAAATGTAAGTCATCAGGTCGAATAGATTGTTTAATTCGTTTAATATCCATCTTACCGTTAGTCGTTTGTAATGTCCTTGTATGAACACCAGCAATTATTGATGCAGCTCCGACTTCATGCTCAAAAATATGGCAATCTTCTCCAAGGATTACTTCGGTCCCGCGGGCACAATGAGTAAATAAAGCAAGCTGGTTTCCAAAGGTTCCACTCGGAACGAATAAGGCAGCTTCTTTCCCAATCATTGATGAAGCTAATTTTTCAAGTTTCTGAACAGTAGGGTCATCTCCGTATACATCATCTCCCACTTCTGCTGAAAACATAGCATGTCTCATTTCTTCTGTAGGAATGGTTACCGTATCACTTCTTAAATCAATAAATTTCATTTTTATAAGCCTCTTTTCTTGTTTTCAGAATTATCAAAACTAGTTTAATAGACGCATCGAGAAATGTTTTCTAATACAATAATACAACTCAATGTCGGAAATTGCGTATACAATTATGTGTTAAATTTGTTGCTTTTTTCAAATTCTTTCAATCCGATTAATAAAAGCTTCTCAGTAATACCCTCAATTCCAGAGTGATGATCTACTGCAATTTGTTTGATCTTCTCTTTTACGATATCTTGTACAAAAATTGTTAGTTGTTCTTGTTTACTAGTAAACAAAATAAAACCTGGTCTTGTTGAAAGCTTACCATCAATTAAACAATTTTGTAAAATCTCTAAATCTTGTTCAATTTGTGCAGGATTATAAGGTAGTTTAATTGGCTTTATTTCAACCTTAATAGAATTGCCTTCTAAATAAAGGTTCATATTTTGGTGACCAATATTTCTGTAAAAAGAATCAATAATACTAAAAATCGGGGCACTTATTGATTGTGGAAATGGAAATTGAAATTTGATACTACCTCTTTTTGTACTATGTGTTGCTTGCTTAAACTCATACGACTTTTTAAAACTACGATTTAGTAATTCTTCTTTATTTAACAATTCCCCCATATTTGTCTTTGCTACAATCTCACCATTCTCATTAAGTTCAATAATACGCGCCTTTTCATTCGAATTTGGAATTTCGTATAAACCAAACAAGTAGAAATCTAAGTCCTTTGTAAAAAACATCTTTCTCTTTGATCCATTAATTTGAGTGGATTTTAGTTTTTCCACTTCATCCTCTTTAATAAAAACAGTTTGTCTACCTTTAAAATTGATCTTACTTGCTGAAATTTTTCCAGCTTTAATATATTGGTGAATTGTTGCCTTTGATACTCCTAATAGATTTGCTGTTTCAAGTACTGTAAGTCCAACTGGTTTAACTGTTTGCGACTTAAACTGATTTATATCGTCTAAATAAAATCTCATCGTTCCGTCTATTTGCCAATCTTCATACACAAGTTTCAGCTTTCCAGCTTTTACATAATTATAAATCGTTTGCTTAGATATTCCTAAAATATGTACAGCCTCATTTGTTGTAACAATCTCTTTCGCTTTTTGATCTTGTTCTAACATTTGAAATCGTCCCTTTTTATCATGTTTTTGTTTAATTATACCATATTTATTTCTAACAAAAAGTTAAATTATAGTTAATTCAATACAACTAAATTCAATTATTTATAAATAATAAAATAAACAAAATTTTCTTTAAGTAGAATAATAG
>NZ_JBHJTJ010000089.1:0-7662 GCF_042267765.1 Gottfriedia sp. NPDC056225
TTAAATTAACATTTACATAAACATTAACGTTTATATTTACGTTAATACTAAATTTGATACTAAAATTAGTACGAATTTTAATACTAGTATTAACTCTACCTTCAATAATAAAGTTAATACTAGTATTAACTTTATTATTGAAGGTAGAGTTAATATTAGAGGGACTTAGGATTTTTGCTAAAATAGAAATATCTTTACCTTAAAAAATAATTTTACTAGAGTTTTTTAAAACCATTTTAGGGGTGATTGTAATGACTGAATCTAAACAAATGGGTATCAACTTAGCGTTCTTTATTACACATAAGGATGATGAAAGTATTACTGATAGAGAAATGGATAAGTTTCTTGATGAGTTTATTGAATTAGTAGAGAAATATAATTGGGTATGTGGTGGTGGTGTGAGGTTAGTGGACGCCAATGCTGAAGAGGATTTAGGGTGACGAATAAGGGGATAAAAAAAGAAAGTAAGACTATTATTTTAGCCTTACTTTTTTAGAGGAACGTAGTACTGAATTTACACTACATATATGAAGTTGATTTTTCTTTGTTAATAACCATACAGGCCTAGAATACCATTCCTGACCACAGTTGCTACACGTATGGAGGATACTAGCTTTCATGTTTACAAACCGTTCAATAGGCTGCACACTTCCAGCATATAATCTATCCAGTAAGAGTTGGTATTTGTGATTTTCTTTAAGATACTTCCCTAAGTAAAGTCCCGCTGTTGGTAGTTCTTTTACAGTTTGATCTTGCAGCAACTTATTTTTAATTATTTTAGGTGTATATGATCTTTTTAATTGGCGTTTAAGCCTCTTTTTACGTTTTTTCTTATTTGCCATACTTTAGCCCCCTCACTTATTAAAAAGATAGCTAGAAGGTAGTTTTTCAAGCTTTAAACGGAGACTAATGGTTTTACCTTCACGGTCTCTTTCTTCCTTGAAATTCGTAGCTATATAGTCACTTTTTAACCTTTTGATATGCTTTGGAACGTTTGTATATAAGTCCCATTGGTTTCTAGCGGGTTCATATATAATTACTGTCTCTTGATCTTCCTTCTCGTGGTAACTCATTTCCTGTACCTCCATAAATAGAAATCTCTGTCAGCAGCAGCCAGCAGAGTTATGTTTTGGGATGTATTCATTTGATTTTCTAATTGTATTTAAAAAGACTAACCTTAGTAAGTAAGGCTAGCCCTTGCACGTTCAACTCTATATGTGACTTCTTTTTCTAGGTGTTCTTGTCTGATCTTTTCTTTCAATTCCTCAGCTTCTTTTTCTCGTTTAAGTCGTTCAGCTATTGCATTGCCTAAAGCGTCTTGTTCTTCTTGTGTGACCTTTTTCTGTTCGTAGATAGAAAACCCACTATTCATAGGGACAATACTCTCGTCACGTCTCATTTTGTCAACAGCAGTGCCAATAGCCATACGAACTGGTAAAGGTAACTTGTTTACCTCTTCAAATGCTTTTGCGTCTCCATGTGCCACAGCACGAATAAATTCAGGATTAAAATTATCCATTATTAAAAACCACCTTCTAATTTAATTTGTTATTTTCCTTTAGTTCTGAAATACGTTCTCTTACTTCAGTTAATTTGTCGGTAATAATGTTTAATTCTTTTGTGAGTTCGTAATGTTGGTTTGATAACATTAAAAACTCACTATCAAGTTTCTCTAGTTCGTTTTGTTGTTTAGATAATGGCCTCAACATTACAGCCCCCTTTGTTGTTGTTCTTGTTGTAGGTCTACAAGTTTCTTCACGGATAACATTTCTAGTTCACTAAAATTGAGGACTTTGAGGCCTTCGAGAATTCTAGTTTCATAGGTAATAGAAAGTTCAATGTCTCCACGTTCAAGCTGTGCCAAAACGCCCTGGTTAATCTGGCATACCCGTCCAAATTGAGTCTGAGTTAAGTTGAGACATAATCTAATGTATCTCAACATTTTATAATTGATTGTTTGTTGATAAGGCAAGCTATTTAAGTCAACATTTATCATTTGTTACACCACCTAGTAAGTTATTAAATTATTAGGCTAACCGCATTAAAAAAAGCGTAGCTATCAAAAGCCACGCCTTAAGAAAAGGAAATATATCAATGTCAGTTAACCGTAGAAAGCCCTAATGACTTCCCTAGACTATAGTTTAAGAAAAGGGTAGCTGGCACAGGCTATAACCTTAATAAATTATTATTTTTTACCAAACAGTCGTGCCCAGAAAGATAGTTTTGGCTTTTCAGCAGCAGCAGCCATTTCAATTCTTGCTTGTTTTTCTTCCTGTAATGACCGTATAGATTCTAATAGTAATTGGTCACGTTTATTTAATGATTCATTTATGTATTTCTGTTGCTGATCTAATCGTTCAAGTAGCAACTTATTAAATTCATTTTGTTTCTCAAACTTCTCGTTTAAGGTGTCGTTCACACGTTTAAGTTCTTCGGTCACGCTAACGGTCATAGGTTCATCATTCTCGTCTTTAACAGTGATAATCATTGGTACGCCTTTATCTGTAAGGGCTTGTTCCACTTCCTCAATGTTCTTACCGTCAGCATACAGTTCACGAATCTGTGTAAATACGGTCACTGATTCATCATGAATAACGTACCTTTTATGAACCTTCTTTACCTTCATATGAATCCCATGTGAACGAATATAACGTCTAATCGTCTCTACTGGAATACCAACTTTTTCCCCTACTTCAGCTACTGATAGCCACTGATTTTCAGCCATAAAAACACCCCTTTTCTATCAGGTCATACGTTCATGTTCAAGCATAAGTCATAAAGTCATATTAAACCATTCTACATATAGTAAGCCTAATCCTGTTATCGGTCATGAACGTGTAGAATTTAAGGTCATACGGTTACGTTCATAAGGTCACACGTTCAGCCATTTTTAAATCAATCGAGAATTTTAACAACAAAAAAAGACCACAAATTGGTGATCTTTTTTATTTACTATACAATGTGTGCATCAGTTAGTTGCATTAGATTTAATATTATTTCTTTTCTAGATTGCTAATTCTCTTTTCTATCTCTGCGGTTTTTGCTTTTGCAATGGACGAATTATTCACTACAAATAACATTATCTTTTTTACAATTTTAACTACAACAAACCAAAATAAACATATAATTGCTAAAACAATTATAGCATTTACGAAATTAAAATTACTCACTTTTACTCTCCTTAAAAAATCATATTTGTATATACTTATTCAACAAAAGACAATCAATTCCTTGTTCAACTAAAGCACTAAAGCACTGCGTTAGTTGAATAAGAAATTATGTTTTTATGATTATCTATTTAATATGTAAATTATCCAAATGCTTTTCTTATAAATATATAGGCACCAAAAACAACCAATGCAATAATTGCTACAATTAAGATTAGACCTTTAAGATTAAAATTGATCATTTTTAACTCTCCTTTAACTTGCATACACCGATTATAAGAGAAATTGATTGGAATTTTAAATTAAGAAATTCATTCAACACATAAAAATTAACCGACAAATTACAACATAATTTTATGTTACATAGAGGGTTAAAGGTCTAGGCATTTTTACTTTAGTAGAGGTTACAGGCTTTTACGAAATGTCGGAAACGGTGATAAAACTAGTAGAAACCTAGCAAATTTTGGTTGCGTTGAGAGAATCATAGGGGTAAACTATTATTAACTTAATAGATTCGGATAACAAAAAAAAGCCATTCATTAGTGCTGGAAACACTAAGGAATGACTTCTTTCAATAGTCAGGTGCTGGAACACTCGACTAAATTGTTAATCTATGTATTCGACCTACATAGAAAAACGTTAACTAGTTATGAATAAATTATAACTAGTTGGTGTTTTTAATGCAACAGTTAAATGTTGTAAGTTTGTGAGATTCGATAGCATAGAGGCACATTTTAGTCATGTTCGGTACAGACTAGAGTGTGCTTTTTTTGTTGTTCCAAAACGTGGAATAGCCTAATAACACGATAAACTTGATAGGTTAGCTAAGCCGACGCAGAAAATTAAGCGTACATACATTAAAGACTTTCCTTGTTTAGTCTGTATGTAGTCTAGGTGATTACGACCATTAACGGTGTAGGTGGAATTTTCTTGTACTAAGGTACAGTAACAAAGACAGAGGTCATTATGATCTAACAGATTGGGGGAAAATTATCTGTAGAAAGTCTTTGTAGCGAAAGCTAGTAATCAAACAAGGTGCTAAACGAAACCTCAGCTTGAAGGAACGTTCAGTAGATTATTTACTTACTCTAAAAGACTTATATTTTTTTCTAAAAGTCTCTTTAGGTAAGTAATACTATGCTTATTTCCTAGCTTTTCAGTCACATTCAGTTATTTGAAAACCTTAAAGTCAAGAGAAATAGATAAAAAGATTAAAAAGAAAAATAAGTATAGAGGCGTTAGGTTAGGGGTTAGAGGAACATAAGTGGTTATTTTGAAATGGGCGTAGCCGATGAAAAATATCACTTCCAACAACCGTAGGGCGTTAGTAAAAGACCACTACATTACGAGAGAACACTATATAAAAGGATATAAAAAGAACCCCCCACTGATCTTAAATAAGACCAATGAAGGGAAGGAAAATGATTGTACTGTTACTTTACTGTTGAAAGAAAAGATAGTAGTTAATCATTCTATCAAATACCACTGTTTAAGGTGGTAGATATATTTAATTAAGTTATTAAAAGAATAAAGATCAAAAGACTAACTTCGTCACTTCATTTACTCGTACCTCGTTCATTCAGTGTAATATAAAAGATAATCTATACTATACTTACTGTTCATAGCTAAGATAAAGTTAATTTATAGTTTGTTTATGCGGTGGGGAAATCTTTAGATTTTCACACAATGTTTTTAATACTGTTAGTTATAGTTAATTACAGTTATTTAAGTTCCTGTACCTTTAAGAGTGTCAAATAGGGGGCTTTTACAGTGTGCCAAATGTAAAGTTTTTGAAAGAAATCATGAAAGCAAGCGTACCAAGGGTTCAAGACGTTTATAATTTAGACACAATTAGGTAATGAGGTGTCCTGAGAACCTGTACAGTTTTTTGTGATTTTAAGTTCAGTAGGTTAATCACAAGGAAAAATTATGTAATATTACAGGGAAATAGTCCCTTTTATCGAATACTAGTTTTAGACTAGGAGGCGATAAAATGAGTGAAATTAGAGAATTGGACTTAAAATTGGAATTGAAAAAACAATGGTATTGTGACTATTGTGGTGAAATTATTGAATCTGATAAAGACGGTATGCTAGAATGGGATTCTTTTTTACCTGAGGATGGTAGGGATTTTAGTGCCGATAACTTCAGAATCGTTCATCATAGGGCTGTAAAGAAGTGTAGACCTAAAAAAGCTGACACCTATTTATCGGATGGTCATTTACATTGGTATACTGGTTCAAAAGGTCTTTCTGAACTACTTTCTATTCAGTCTAGATATACACTTGATACTTTGAAGTTTCATAAGATCATTAGAAGATTACATGTAGATTACTATGAGGAAGCAATATCATATCTACCTCAGGCATTTGAAGATGGAGAATACGAAATTGATTCAAGTGGAGATGGAGATATTTCAGAAGAAAATTTAAAGTGGTTAATTAGAAAGTATGGTAACAGGTAATATTTAAGGCATCCAATTAGGGTGCTTTTTTTATAATTTAGCACAAGGTATAGTTTTTAATAAAGCTAGATAGGACAAGGGGGACGTCATTTATACATTGTGAAATAATATGCAAACTTGCTTTATTACCTTGAATACATAGCCCTTCCCAAAACTTTTTTACGCACAATGCTACTGATCTTAAATAAAAAAGAGACCACTCTATTAAAGAGTAGCCTTGTATTCCTTCACTTTTTTATAGAAGGTAGCTTTCTTCATTTCCACTTCTTTCATAAATGCCACCGCTGTAATAGTGCCAGCTTTCCATTCCTTATATAGCTTAGTCCATTCTTTAGGAAGTTCTAACACTGGTCTACCTAAATGTTTACCTTTAGTTTTTGCCACAGCTATTCCCTCAGCTTGTCGCTGTTTAATAGTCTCACGTTCTTGTTCAGCCATTGAAGTGTAAACCTCGATAATAATGTTGTTAATCATATCTATAACCCATTCTTGCCCCTCAGGAACGTCTTGCATGGTAGTAGGAAGGTCAATAATCTTTACTCTAATACCTTCTTCTTTAAATTGGTTCAAATAGTCCTTTATTTGCTGTTTATTACGTCCTAAACGGTCAATAGACTTAATATAAAGGGTGTCACCTTTTCTCATAGCTTTAAGCATATTCTGAAATCCCTCACGTTCCATATCCTTGCCACTAGCCTTATCACTGTAAATATACTTCTCGTCAGTTACATAGCCCTTAACAGCCTCATATTGTCTATCTAAGTTCTGATCTTTAGTTGAAACTCTTATGTACGCAAAATTGATTCCCATTGATTTAACCACCGTCTCTTTTATTTGATAGTCTAAATATACACTACCTGTCTATAAAGGTCAATTAGTTTATAGACGTCTATAAAGGTTTATTTTTGAATTAAATAGACGGTGATTGAATATCTTTTTAGACTATCCAGCAAGGTGTACCTTTATAGACGTAAAAAAAGAGAAACCACCGGACAGTTTCTCTCTTATTAAAATAGGTGATATTGGCAGAAGGCATTTACATTATATTCCAGCTAAAAGTTAAGGGCTATTTGTTTTGCCTAAGCGGAAACTTAATTGGACAAGAATTTTAACAAATTTCATTTTCATACTAGTCTTTTAGAACTATTTTTCTATTGCAAGGGAATTTTTCATTACAACTTGCAAATACTAGAAACATAGACAAAAAAATATAAGCTTTACTTTCTATCAAAAAAATGGTTACGTTCTTTTCGAATTAAAATACGCTACCAAATTTGGAGGAATACACAATGAACAACAAATTATTAAAGTTTCAAATCTTTTTAGCCCTTATTAGTTTTTTTATAACAACCTGTGCTGCGGTACTTGGTAATTTTGCCTATTACTCAGCCAAAATTTATCTACTATTCCAGTAAGGTATTAAGCTATCAAAGTGGGGGCTAACAATCCCCTCACGACAGCCCTTCACACGTCCATAATAGGGGCATAGTAGTACTGAGAGTAGTAAGAAGTAAGGGCAAGGACAGTAGAGACACCACACGAGTCACAGGACAGCGACAGACATCAAGCAAGATAAGACATGAGAGAACAGCAAACGAGAAGAGAAAAGAAATAGAATAAAAGAAGTAAAACTATCAATTAACTAAGGTAAAGACAGTATCTAGTACTGTGTTAAGATCAGTGAAGCAATCAATGAGTGATAAAGAGGCAATAAGGGGTATATCAATGGGGGCAGCTATGCCTCACTACCCTGTCTGGTCTCTGAATTGGATACACCATAAATTTAAAAGTATTTCATGCACAATCACTAGTAAGACCACGTCGCTATTGGGCTATTTTCCCGTAAGTTTACTAGTAAAGTAAGGTAGTAGTTCACCTCGATTCACCTGATGGCCCGTAATAACACCAATATTAACGTAAACATAAACATTAAGGTTTAAATTAACATTTACATAAACATTAACGTTTATATTTACGTTAATACTAAATTTGATACTAAAATTAGTACGAATTTTAATACTAGTATTAACT
>NZ_JBHJTJ010000090.1:0-7647 GCF_042267765.1 Gottfriedia sp. NPDC056225
TGTCTAAGTAGCCTTTTAGCTTTATGGGGATGTAATAGTGAAAAAAGTCTAAAAAATACATCTTTAAATTCGATTACAATAAATAATATAAAAATATATGATAATATCGACGATGTAGATCTAAGTGGATATGTTAAAAGTAATCGATTTTCAAGAGGGAATGCAAAATATTACTTTGAAAATTTAGTAATGGATATTAATAAAAAAAATCAAGTAAATTATTTATTTGGCTTTTATAGTGAAAACACGGTAATTATAAATGGTAAATTCAATTTAAAATATATCAGTGATATTACTGAATTACTTAAGAATAATTACAAAGAAGCTTGGGAAGATAGAGAACAACAACTTAAATATCATAGTTACTATGATAAAAATCAGAAAATAATCTTCAAAGTAGTATATAGTATTGTAACAAAAGAAATAGTTTGGGTTGAAATGAAGTCAATTGATTATGTTGATTGATGAAAAAAGAGAATAACCATTAGTGGTTATTCTCTCAGAGTGTTGAAAAACAACTTAGTCAATAGATCCCAAGCATATTATTTTAGAAAAAATCCCCTTTGTAGGAAAATTATTACAAGGGGGATTTTTTATGTACTACTATAAAGAGAATTTAGACATCGCAAAAAATCGTAAACTTTATGAGAATATGATTGATATGGAGCACCATATTGTAAAAATTGATAAGGAAATCAATTGGAATTATTTATATAAACTGATTGAACCCTACTATCGGTCAACCGTTGGCAGACCTTCAATTGATCCACTGATACTAGTAAAGATACTACTGATACAATACATTGAAGGGTTTCGCCCTGTTCGATTCACTTGTAAACAAGTTAAACAAAATGCTACTTATCGTTGGTTTTTAGGATTTCACCTGATAGAAAAATACCTTGTCATTCGACTATTTCAAAGTTTCTTAATCATCGTTTGAAAGATAACGAGGTTTGATAAGCTTTCTTTCACTGTGGTAAATCTAATTAATATAGATGGATTTATTGCGAATGAAACTTGGGTGGCAAAAGCGAATCCGAATAAAAGAAAACGTGAGGAATGGATTAAAGAAGTCGTAATTGAGTAAGATCTTGATACTTTAAAAAAAGTAAATGAACGTAGACAAAAACACGGATTAAAATTACTTAAACCTAAAGGAAATAAAACTGAACTTAAACGCGTTTTACTTAATCCTGTAGATGGTGATGCAAGGTTATCAGTTAAACATGATGAACGAGGTCGCTTCGCATATTTTGAACATCGAGTTGTTGATTCCCTACATAACTTCATAATCGATACTCATGTAACGAGTGCGAATGTTCCTGGGCATAGAGTTTTATTAGATCAGTTAGATTCTCTAAAAGAGAGGCTCGGATATTATGCCAAAAAATCGCTGTTGATCCGGGCTACTATAATTCAAGATTTGCCGAAGGTGTATTTAAACGTGGGATATTTGCTTATATCTCTCATCGTAGATTTCCAAATAATGAACATAAAGAATGTAGAAAAACTCATTTTCAAAAAGTAAATGAAGATCTATATACTTGCCCTTGTGGTGTACCTTTTCGATATAAAACTACGACAAGACATGGCTATCATGAGTTTAAGCCTGACAAAGGTAGCTGTTTTAATTGTCCATTTGCGAAAAATGATGATCGAGTATTAAGAATATCAGTTAACCAACCAATTTACGATAAGTTAAGGGAACAAAGGCTATCAACTCGAGGAAAGATATTAAAGTCAGTAAGACCTTCAACTGTTGAGTTAAGTTTTGCCCAAAGTAAAGAACTCCACGGCTTACGTTACGCACGATACCGAAGAGTTCAAGAGTAAAAAGACAAGTTTTGATGACTACAATCATACAAAACTTTATTAAATGGACCAAACTTCTCTCGCTAAAGGAAATAGGTCTTCATTTAATTTACCAAAAAACAGACTAAAAGAACAACTTCGTCAAGTAAATGCCACGAAAAATTCGTGGCATTTACTTGACGAAGTCTTTTTTCAACAGCGTGTCAAAAAAACACATCAATTTAGATGTGTTTTTTTGAAACTTTGTTATATTTCATAAATTTTTTTGTGATCTTCCGATTGTTTCCTTCCACAAATAATTCATGATTTGTTTACTTTAAATAAATCTAATTGTAAATCATCTGCTGGAGCAAGCTCTAATATATTACCATCACTTATATCAATAGCTAACTGATCCACATATTCAATTAGATGTTCAGGTTCGCTTTGTTTTATCTCATTACTAAAAACTTCAAGATTTTCAACCTCATTTAGTACATCCAAGCCTTTAATCTTAACTTCTTCATAAGGCTTAATATTCATTTCATCAAGTTTTTCCCATAATGATTCAAGAGCCTCTGTAGGGTTTGTATAAAAATCTCTACCTCTAACTCGCCAAAATACCCAACCAAGATTTTCTAAAATAAATTGACGATTCATATCTTCTTCCCATTTGTCGATACCGTGGAATCTTTCTCCATCACACTCGACAGCAAGGCGACTTCTCATTCCTTCTACGACTAAATCGATTCGTCTTCCTGCGATAGGTACTTGAGGGACAACTTTATATCCTTTTGCCATGATTATTTTTGCAACTTCAACTTCAAATGGCGATTCACATTTGCTTAAAATGTCTTCTTTTTCTTGATTAACTCTAGATGGCGATTGACAGTATCTTAATAATTCATGACGGAAATCTGATTTACTTAAATCTTCTAATTTAACTGAGTGATATAATCTCATTTGGTTTCTAGCACGACTTGCTGCAACGTTAAATATTTGCTTATCGCTATTTTTAGTTCTAGCAGTGTATTTTCTATTCGGTGCAATTACCATAGAAATGAATATAATGTCACGTTCGTCACCTTGGAAGGTATATGCATTACCACATCTAATTCCACGGTTAACAATTTCTCTTTCACCAATCTCATTTCTTAATAATTTTTCTATATATTCCGCTTGCTTTGTTCCTTGTAATGCTATTACACCGATTGACTGCTTTTTCATTAATGGATCTGCAATTACATCTTTAATATCTTTAACAATTCTTTCTGCTTCAGGAATATTTACTGCTTCAGTTGCATCATTACAGAATCCATTCTGTACTTCAATTGCCATTACTGGTGGGTGAATCATTTCATCAGGATTAGGCATTCGAAGAGGAATCATTTTTCCTCCGTAACTAAAATCATTACTAAATTGAATAATTTCAGGTACACAACGGAAATGTTCTTTTAACATTAAACTACCAGTTTTCGGGAAGATTTGTTCTGCTATTTGATAAAGTGATATTTCTTTGTCAAATAAGCGGCTATTAGGTATATCATGTAAATATTGATCTACTAAATTATTTATATCTTCAATCTTACTTCCGATAGCGTATGGGCTAATTTGTTGATCATCACCAACGACGACTACTCTTTTTGCGCGCATTAATATAGGAATTGAGAAAATATCACACTGACTGCTTTCGTCGACAATTACAACATCAAACTTTTCATTTGTTACAGGGAAGTTTTCTAATACTTGTGCGACAGGCATGATCCATACTGGAATTGCACTTTGTGCTTTTTCCATTTCTTTTTGTGCATTTTGTAAATAGAGAGAAGCATTTTTGCCTCCGCCCTTACCATATTTCGCAATGGAATTTTTCCATGCAGACAATGCTCTTTTTTGTTCCTCTGTTATATGTTGAATTTGATATTTCCAGCTTGATTTAGCTACAATTTCTTTCGTATACTTTCTTTGCTGTTCTTCTTCTTCTTTAATTTTCTTTTCAACTATTTCTTGATTAAAGTCATCATACTTATGAAGCCAAGTTTTTAAACCTTTTAATTTCCACGCTTCCAAGAAATCAGTTGGTATATCAATATCGATTCCTAAAAGACCTTCGAAATAGTTACATGTTATTGGTGCAACTTGTTCAGCTTTTTCTAGTAAAGCTTTAAGTTTAAGAGCTTTATTCTGAGTATTACGTAAAGTATCTAATTCATTTAAAGAATTAATCCATTTGTTCTCATCTTTTGTAATTAATGCATCATATAAACTCTTCCAAATCAAATGCGATGTAGGATTATCACACTTTCCTTTTAGAAATAGTAACTTTTCATTATAGTCATCTGTCCAATTTTTTAATTCTAAATGTTCAAATGCTCTTTGGACAATGTCAAAACATTTTACGAATCCATTTAAATCCTGACTTTGTATTAAACTTTTCAGATCAGATGTTTCTACAAACTCTCTTAATAAATTAATTTTTTCTTTTAATTGTAAAACTTTAAAAATAATAGAACAGTTCTGGTCTAATTTATTGATCAACATTCCACTATTTTCGACAAGTGGTCCATTAATATCCTTCATTGTGTTATTCCACTTACGAATAACCGTTTCAATCAACTCTTCGAACTCAATTTTCTTTTCAATAATTTGAACATCTTCAATTGTTGTAATGGGCTTATTATTAATGACATTTTCCTTAAATAAGTACTTAACATCTCTTCCAGATACCATAAAGTATAAAAATTTATTTTTATTTTGAAGGATCGCATCTTTAGCTTTAATAACATCAGTTTTAATTTGATATAAAGGCTTACTAGGCAACCTAAAATCATATGGTTTTAAGATTTTTGAGATACTTAAAAGATTTTGAATATCTTCTTGAAGCTCAGCATAAAATTGTTTCCAATTTTCTTCGCGCATCCCACCTGCAAATATATCTTCTAAAATGATTAAATTTACATTATTTGAGAATAGATCTTTATCTTTAATAATATCCTCTAACATTTCTTTAGTTTTGTTTAGGAATTCTATATCATATGGGATTTTATAGCTTTCCATTAAATCTTGTATATCCTGAACTTTTAATTGAAGTGAATGACCGATTTTAATAAACTCCATAAATTCATTAGAATTTTGGATTTCATCAACTTGCGGAAGTGAAAATTCAATTAAGTTATAATCATTTTTTAAAAGTTCGCCTCTTAATCTCCATAATTCTGTGAATTCATTACTATTTAATGGGAACCGTGTATTTAAATCAAATTCGTCTAGAACCCAACTTAAATCGACTACACTTTGTTTTAAAATTTTTGCAACATCAGCTCGATTTACATTCATATCATCAACAACTATTTCTTCGTTTTCTTTAATGACATAATCTTTAAGCTGATTTCTATAAAGCGCAGCATTTTCATAGCTTTTTTGCAGAGCTTTTTTAAGATTATTAATTTCTTTTTCAAGAGTATCTACATGTAGATCTCCTAAGTTATCAGAAATCGAACGAATCGATAGTTCAATATCTTTTAAAGAATCCCTTGTCCCGCCAAGAACAGATACAGCAAGTGGTTTTATATTATCAGGGAATTTTTGCTTTAATACTTTAAGTGCACTTTCTTTTTGACTAGTAATTAGAACTTTTTTACCATGAGCAAGTAAGTGTGAAACTAAATTCGTAATCGTATGACTCTTACCCGTACCTGGAGGCCCTTGTACACTTACACCATATGAGTTTGCTAATCTTCTAGCTATTTCTTTTTGATCTTCATTTGCAGGTAAAGGGAAAAATAAATTATTATCGATGCTATCCCATTCATGGCTATCTTCATTTTGACTTACTTTTTCCCCAACAATACTTTTTATAGAAGCTGTTGGCTCAATTACACCCTCTTCAATTTTATCGATAATATTTCTTAAGTCATTTTTAAGTACTTTAAAATCTTGTTGTCTTAAATAAACTGACCATGAATTTACAATCTGCGGTACAGCGTCAGCTTTAACTACTTGATTTTCGTTTAAATAAAACTGACCTTTTGAATCAAGTAAATTTACAACTTGTTTTAATGTATCAGTAGCAAAAGAAATATTCTCTAAACTAGGTTTGTGTTTTTGTATTTCATCTACAACATTTTGAATAGAAACACCGTTTGGAATCGTAAACCCACTAAGCAAATCCAATTCCACTTGATACCCTTTGTTTTTAGGGTAAATATTAAAAATTCCTTTTTTTGAATCTAACTCAAGATCAAGGGAAGCAGTAATAAAAGGATGATTAATCGTAAACTCTTTATTCCATATTAATTGTCCTATACCAAATACTAATTCAAATTTATCACTTTCACGTTCTATACTTTGATAAATTTTAAATAATGTATCATAGACTTCTTGGCCTTTTAGTTTACGTAGTAAAACTTCCCTCCATAATTGCCATCTTACATTCCATTCTGCATGGCTTTTCACACGCTCTTTATCGTCACTAAAATTAATTATTCTATCATCTTCTGTGGTAATTGAATTTTTAAAATTAATTCTTTCGACTTTTGGGTTATCTAATTTTTGATCCTTTATAAGCCATTCTATTAAATTTTCTGGGATATCAGGTGGCGTTTTTTCCTGTTTGGTGATTGTAATTTTCCGAACTTGTATCCATACCTCTTCATCATCATTTATAAAGGTTTGAACGCCCTCAGCTTCTTTAAAATCACTTTGATTCATAACAATATTGTGTTCAGATACTTGGCGTATTACTTTACTGTTTAGATCGCTTAATTGCATTAAATATTGAAAAAGTCTTTTTACTTTAGTATTTTGCATGCCTTCTCTTTCACCTCAAACTATTAACTAAAGAATGGACTCCTAAGAGCCCAAACTAACTTTCATACACTATCTTATACAGACTTTTTATTCTTCAGACTTATATTTTCATCTTCATCGCGAAAAGGTCCTTCATTATTTTTTAAATTATTTTCTACTTCAAATATTAAAATCCATCCCTTGAGTAATTAATATAACTAAATATTTTTTTAGTTCATTATTTCGCAACTTCTTATTAGGATAAATTCATTAGATATCATCGTTATACAAGCATCCTTTTGAATATAAAAATTATTATAATTTATTTGACAAATTGATTTTAACACAGTTAAACGGTTTTAAGTAGGTCATTAGTGCTAATTATTGTGCTAATTAATGGTAACCAAAATAGTAAGCATATTTTACTCTTAATTCGTAAACATAGATTTAAGTCACTTTATTATGGAAACATAAAACCCGTTCAATAAAACGAACGGGTTCTCATAATAGGGACCTTAATTGCTTTCAGTTCATAAAAATGAATGTCTTCTTTAGTTTTAAAATATGAAAAATGTTTAAGTACATCTTTCCTTTTGTAAATCCAAGATATACTCATACTTTATGATCATATAATAGATTGATTAAACTTAGAATAATTGACTTAATTAAATAATATCATTTTTTAATTCTACAAAACCTTCATTTATGCTCCAATACATACTTTAATAATATCCTATCTTTAAACCCTCCACGCTCTTCCTTCTTTTGAAGTCGAACTTTCTCGATTTCCTCCATAGAAATACCTTTCGTTTCAGCTATAGCATAAAGCACTTCCAAAATATCAGCTATTTCTCCAACAGTTTCTTCTGGTGTTGCATTATAAAACTCTTCAAGTTCTTCGTTTAACTTTTCGTTTAGTTTTTCTATGTATTCTTTTTCACTTAGGACTTCTGTCTCATATACACTTCCTGATTTAGTAATAATGGCTGGAATTTTATCTCTTACTAATTTGTTATAATATTTTATAGTCATAAAGAACCCTCCTTTTCCACATAATTAGTATAATAT
>NZ_JBHJTJ010000091.1:0-7407 GCF_042267765.1 Gottfriedia sp. NPDC056225
TTTCAGCACTTATCCCTTCCACACATAGCTACCCAGCCATGCTCTTGGCAGAACAACTGGTACACCAGCGGGGCGAAGAAATGAACATCACTCCGGACCCGGACGAGATCGTCCAGGAGGAGGCCGAGCCGTACGAGACGCGGCCGGTTGCGGTGTCCGTGTGCGGTCCGACCGAGGTGCGGGAGCTGCCCGCGTCCGGGTACCCCGGCTACAAGACGGACACGGCCACGGCCGCGGTGGCCGTGCGGGTGCTCGCGCTGGAGCCGCGCCGCCAGTACGCGACGCTGATCGCGCAGGATCAGGACGTGTGGATCTCCAGCACGCAGGCCGGTGCGCAGTCGGGGGCCGCGGGCGCGATGCGCATTCCGGCCGTCCTGCCCTACGTCGTGCGGCACACCCATGAGCTGTGGGTGTGCGCGGTCACCGGCAGCACGGCCGTGGGTGTCGAGTCCGTCTACTGGAGCCAGTGATGCCCTCTCCCACCTACGTGCCGCTCATCCGCACCGGCGTCGATGTCGAGTTCGCCGACGTGGCCGTGACCGGCGCCCTCGATGTGACCGGGGCCGCCACGGTCGGCGGGAACCTCACCGTTGCCGGGTACACCGCCCTGGAGGCGGGGCAGGCCGACGCGCAGTTCACCCTCTGGTCCGGGGACAAGGACACCCTCCGCATCGGCACCGCCGGCGGGGGCCTGGCCGTGGCCGAGGGCGCCGGCGCCACCAGCGGCGTGGCCACCCTGGTGGCGGGTGCGGTCACGGTGGCCACCAACAAGGTGGCCGCGAACTCCCGGATCCAGTGCACCGTCCAGTCCCTCGGAACGGTCACCACACCCAAGGCTGTCGGGGTCACCGCCCGGGTGGCCGGCACGTCGTTCACCATCACGTCCGCGGACGCGACGGACACGTCCGTCGTGGCCTGGTTCATCATCTCGCCCACGGCCTGAGCCGTCCTACAGAAGGGGGACCCATGTCCCCGCAGCAGCAGAGAGACCCGGTCCTGGCGCAGCTCGCCACGCTCCAGACCAAGGTGGACGGACTCCGCCGGGAGGTGAAGACGATCGCGGTCACGCAGGACCAGCACGCCAGGAAGATCCAATGGATGAGCGCGGTGGCCCTCCTGGCGGTGGGGGCGATAGGCGGGCCGGACGCCGTGGCCGCGCTCACGGGAGCGGCATGACGACGCCGGCGCCTCAAGTGCTGGACGCGTCCGGGTCGGTGACCCTGGACGCGTCCGGCCACGGCGTGGTCCAGCTGGCCCCTGAGTCGTTCCGGACCTGGCTGGTGACCACCATCAACGTGGCCACGTCGCAGGACCCCACGCAGACCCCCGTCCCGCAGGTGCGGGTGTTCCTGGGGGGCGTTGGCGGACAGCGGGTCGCGCAGTCCTGGATGGGCAACCAGTCGACCGCTACGGGGTCGACGCTGGTGCAGCCCTCCCAGCCGCTCGTGATCGAGTGGGTCAACGGGGTCCCGGGCTCGGTGGCCACGGCGTGGCTGTACGGCACCATGACAATGCGGTAGAGGGGGAGAGTCGTGCAGTTCCAGGACGAACTTGCGGGCGGGATCGTGCTGATCCGGCCCGCGTTGCAGTCTCCGGACTTCCAGCCGGGCACGTCCGGCTGGTGCGTGCGGATCGACGGATCGGCGGAGTTCAACGACATCACGGTGCGCGGGACCCTGGAGTCCGCGAACTACGTGCCCGGGGTGTCCGGCTGGCACCTCGACCAGAACGGGTCAGCGGAGTTCAACGACATCACGATCCGCGGCGGCACGTCGCTCGGGGGTGAGGCGTTCTACTACGACGGCACCCCGGGCCCCGGGACGCTGGTCCTGGCCATCGCAGCAGCGGCCGGCACCGACCCCTACGGCAACGCCTACGAGGACGGGGTGACCGTGCTCGGGTCGACCGGCACGGTCAACATCAACACAGACACGGGTGTCGTCTGGTCCAACAACCTCGGGTCCCTGATCGAGATCATTGCGGGCGGGGCACAGGCCCTCCAGCAGCTCCGGCCCGCGACCGTTCCCGGGGTCACGTGGGCGGACGCTGCCCTGGGGACGAACCTGACCTCCACCCACGGCGCCGACACCCCGTCCCTGTTCCTCCAGTCCCCCAGCACGACCGTGAACACGGCCAAGTCGAGCATCCGGCTGCACGGCGGATCCCCGACCGTCAACGCCAACCGGATTGAGGCCGTCACCCAGGTGTTCGAGATCACCGGTTCGGTGACCGCGGCCAACCTCCAGGGCGGGCAGGCGTCCACCGCGGCACCCGGCGCCGGAGGCGGGGTCACGTCCGTCAACGTCGTGTTCCCGACTCCGTTCCCCAGCACGCCCGCGGTGACGATCGACCCCCGGTCCGCGGCCGACCCCTCCGGCACGGTGATTCGTGGCTATGTCGACAGCGTGACCACAACCGGTTTCACCATCCGCGCGTACCGCTCCACGAACGCGCTCACCAACTGGTCATGGATCGCTTACGCCTGACCTAGTGCACACCGCGTAGACAGGATGCACGCACATGAGTAGGGTCCCGGCCATGGCAACCGAGCCGCAGTACAAGAGCATCCGCGTGTCCGTGGACACGCACCAACGCGTGCACGACCTGGCCGCGCGGCTGGGCAAGAGCGCGGATGAGACCCTGCAATTCCTGCTGGGCGACCACACCGTCCGCATCCCCGCCGGGCCCGTGCTCCAGGACCGTTGGGAGGAGGGCGCACGCAAGGCCGGCCTGCCCCTGGCGGAGTTCGTCGTGGTGTGCGTGGAGGGCTCCATGACGTACGGCGCGCCCCCGTCCGGTCTTCAACTGGTGTTCGAGCACGTACAGGCGCTCACCCGGGCCGCGGGCGTCAAGCCGATCCCTGTCAACGTGAAGCCCACACGGCCCCCCGGCCCGTCCACACGGCGTGCACACCCGTGATCCGGCGCGCGCTCACGGCCGTCCTCGCGGTGGCCAGCACGGCCGTGCTGGTCTACCTCGGGGGCGCCGCCCTCACCCCGGCGCCCTGTGCGCCCCCGACCGATCTGCACCAGGAAAGGACGCCATGACCACCAAGAGCGACGGCACCGAGAACCCCCCGGGCACCGAGGCCGCGACCGAGGTCAAGGAGGAGGCCGCCGAGGTCAAGGAGGAGATCAAGGACACCAAGGAGGAGGCCGCCGAGGCACGCAAGGAGGGGGACACCGACCGGGCGGACCGCCTGGAGGCCAAGGTGACCGGCCTGGAGGGGAAGCTGGACACCCTCCTGGGCAAGATCGATTCCCTGATCAGCCGCCCGTTCCACCCCGCGCCCCAGGAGCGCGCCGACGACGCCGGCGCCACCGAGAGCACGGACAAGAAGGGGGCCGGCGCCGAGTCCATCGACACCTCTGCGGCGGCCGACGACACCCCCAAGCCGCGCCGCCGTACCGCGTCGCGCGGCTGGTTCGGCTCCCGCGTGGACGAGGACTGATCACCATGGCCGATCCGATGAGCTACCCGGAGTTCGCCAAGGCACTGCGGGCCGAGGGCCTGACCGTGGTCGAGGTCAAGACCGAGGGGAAGTCCCCCGCCAGCCACAACCGCAACCACAAGGGGCCCTGGGGGCCCGTGAACGGTGTGATGATCCACCACACCGTGACCAAGGGCAGCGCCAAGACCGTGGAGATCTGCCGCAAGGGCTACGAGGGTCTACCCGGGCCGCTCTGCCACGGCGTGATCACCAAGGACGGCAAGGTGCACCTGGTGGGCTACGGCCGCGCCAACCATGCCGGGCTCGGGGACGACGATGTGCTGCGCGCGGTCGTCGCAGAGACGGCACTGCCCGCGGACAACGAGGCGAACACCGACGGCAACCGGCGCTTCTACGGGTTCGAGTGCGAGAACCTCGGGGACGGCAAGGACCCGTGGCCCGCGGTGCAGCTCGAAGCGATCGAGCGGGCCGCCGCCGCGGTGTGCCGGCACCACGGGTGGAACGAGGGCTCCGTGATCGGGCACCTTGAGTGGCAGCCGGGCAAGATCGACCCCCGCGGGTTCACCATGGCGTCCATGCGCGCCCGGGTGAAGACCCGGCTCACGGGCAAGCCCAAGCCGCCGGCGGACCCCAAGCCCAAGCCCCCGGCCACCAAGCCGCCCGTCGCGACCAGGCCGCCCGGGCTCAAGGACGTGCAGCAGGACGCGCGGCTGGCCCGCCTGGAGGCCGAGGTGGATGCCCTCCAGGCGGATCGGGGGAAGTAGTCGCAACCGTCCCCGTATGGGGGTACGGTGCCGGTACGTCACATCGGTTCCCCCTCCCGCCCGTTGAGGGAACCACCCCGGCCCCCCGCGCCGCCCGAGTTGCTGTACCCCCTGTCAACTCGGTCTGGAGCGGGGGGTTTCGCGTCCCCCGGCCCCTACCAAGACCAGTGAAAACCTGTTAGGTTTATGCGCATGGCCCGCCCTTTCAAAGATCCGGCCGAACGGCTGGACCACCCCATCACGTGCCTGTTCACCGCACAGGAAAAGGCACAGATCGAGCGGACCGCGCAGCGCTTCGGCATCTCCAAGGCCGCCGCCGTACGACTCCTCGTACGCGTCGCTCTGGAGTCCGAAACACCCATCACTCCCAAGTGACCCGAAAGAGGCAGACCTGTGATCGACACTCACATGTCACCCGAACCCAACGACGACGACCAGCCGCCGATGTTCCCGGCCCTCTCCATCCTGGAACGCCAGACCCCCCCCGCCCGTTACGGCCGTGAGCCGTTCTGGCGGGCGCCGGTCACCCCCCCGTCCCGGGACGTCTACATCCCGCACTGGAACTGGATCGGCATCCACGAGATCCCCGCCGACCGCGAGGCCCTCACCCTGGACGCGAACGGCGCCTACCTGGCCGCGATCGGCGCGGTGCAGGTGGCGCACTCCCACCTCAAGGAGACCGGCGGCATCCACCACGGGGAGTACCCCTCCCCCCGCCAGGTGCTCCCCGGGTACTACCGCGTCCGCACGCCGTACTGGGCGTTCTCGGGCACGATCGTCTCGCCCCTGGGGGATTCCTCCCGCACCGAGACGGAAGAGTCCCTGTGGGTGGCCCACCCCACGCTCCAGCTCATGTTGGAGCTGCACGAGCAGGGCGCGCTCGCGGACGTGGTGATCTACGACTCCTGGACCAGCGACGTGCGCACCGACTTCCGCGACTGGTCCGCCACGCTGCGGGAGCTGCGCCTGACCCGTCTCGACGCGATCGACCAGGCGCAGACCGACGCCACCCGCAAGGCGGCCGAGGACCAGTACGACGCGTTCAAGGAGGGCTACTCCGCCGCCCTGTCGATGATGCTCACGGGCGAGAAGTGCCGCACCCGGCGCCCCGACTGGAATCACGCCGTTCTCGCGCACGCGTCCGCCGCGATGTGGCGCAAGGCGTGGCGCTGGACCGAGACCGGCCGGCCCCTCATCTCCATGGGTGCCACCGACGAGATCACCGTGATCGGCGCGGACCTCCCCGAGGTCATGAGCAAGCCCAAGCCCCCCTTCAAGTACGACCCGACCGGACGCCAGCTCGGTGCCCTCAAGCCCAAGCCGAACGCCGCCCCGGTCCGCACCGACCAGCGCGCGCAGGACGTGCCCATGGTCCTGGACACCGACGGGGACGACATCCTGTGACCGTCCTCCTCCTGGCCCTGGCCGCCGTAGCCACCTCGGTGGCCGCGGCGGTCGCGGCCGTCCAGTCACGCGCCGCCACCCGCAGACTGCGCGCCCTGGTCCGCCAGCAGGCCGCCCGCAGCGCACAGGCCGCCACCGACCGCGCCTTCGTCATATGGGCCAACTGGACCATGCTCACGGTCACCGACCGGGACGGCATGATCCAGGCCGCCACTCTCCGCCAGCTCTACACCACCGGCTACTGGGACCGCATCTGGGACAACCCCGTCGCAGTCGCGCTCTGGCACGGAGACCCCGACACCCTGACCGCCTACGCCGACGACGAGGGGAGCGACCGTGCCTGACCTTGCCGCAGCTCTAGATGCCGCCCTCAGCGCACGCTACCCCCGCAACGAGGTACGCACCCCCATCACGCAGCGCCGCGGCCTCCAGGCGCGCATGAACCAGTTGGAGAACCTGTTCACGCCCAAGAAGGGGGACACGGACCGGCGCAGCGCCATAACGCGCGCGGCCGAGGCCGCCGGCATCCCGGTGCGCACCTGGCGCGACTGGCGCGCGGGCAAGGGCCAGTCCGCCCGCAACCTCCGCAAGCTGGAGACGGCACACAACCGGTTGATCACCATCCCCCGCTTCAGGCAGCGCGTGAACAGCACCCCCGCACCCAACCGGGTCAGCGTCACCGCGTCGATCAACTGGAACGGCTACAAGAACCGCACCGAGCACCGGTCGACCACCCTGGAAGGCATGCGACGCGTCATGGTCGCAGTCATCCGCGCGTGGACCACCGCCGGACCCGAGGCCGCCGCAGACACCCTCCAGCGCGGCGCCGCATCGGCCTACAACACCCAGAGCATCGCATTCGAGGGAAACGACGTAGAGGTGGACTTCCCGTGACAGACCGACCCACAGAACCCCACTGCTCTGCCCCCGGGTGCGGGCGCCCCGAGGAGCCCGACCACCTCGGACTCCGCCAGGGCCACCGATTCCGCCAGGTCATGGAAGTGCAGCCGCTCGCGGCCGATGCCACCATGCCCCGCATCGACATGCAGGCCCCCTACTGCTACGCCGCCTACCGCTTCGACCAGACGCCCCCCGAGATGATCTCCTGGGGATCCTGGGACGAAGCCCCCGGCCCGTTCGTGGAGGCGTACCACGCGGCCACCCACCAGGTGAGCTACATCCGCGTGCAGCACCAGTACTACGGGCCCATGAAGGTGAGCATCTGGCAGCGCCGCGCCGATGAGCACTACTCCCAGGCACCGCCGGCCGACGCGTACGCGCTGTACGTCGGCGACCCCAACGACACCATGCGCGCCGAACTGGCGGCACTCCGGGAACGCGCGGACAAGGGCTGCACCCACCCCGCCGGCGAACCGTGCTTCGGCAAGCCGCGCCCCGTCGACGGACCCGGCTGCACACCGACCATCGTGGAGGACTGACATGCCCAAGGAACGCTCCAGCGAGAAGAAGGCCGCGCGCCAGCTGGCCGCCGCCCGCGGCATCCCGTACACCGCAGCACTGCGCCTGCTGCGAGAGCAGCGGGACACCCCGCTCCCCGTGCCCACGGAGGCCGACCTCCTGACCGCCCTACGCGGCAAGGTGGCCGACGACGACCCCCCGCCGGCCGTCGTGCCCACCGAGGAAGAGCCCCCCGGCGCCTACTGCGCCTGTGCCGACCCGGCCTGCCCCACCGCCGACGGGCAGTACTCGCACTGAACATGGAGAGGCCCCGGGGCCGCACAGCCCCGGGGCCTCAAGTGGAGGACCGCGAAAGGCCCTTCACTCCCA
>NZ_JBHJTJ010000092.1:0-7103 GCF_042267765.1 Gottfriedia sp. NPDC056225
AATGTTTTCAAAAAAATAATTTTTTTAATACTTTTTTTGATGATCAATTTTGAATTGAATCCTCAAAAAAGTTTATAGATGGGTTTTATAAAAGTTCCATCGAAATCTTAATAAGCCAAGAGTGCTTAAAACCATTTAATCTATTTAAATGGTTTTGTTATTTTTTATCAATGTATAACTACTTGGCAAACATTCTACTACAGGAGGGACTTTTATTATGAAAAAAATTGGCTTAGCATGGCAAATTTTAATTGGTCTTGTAATCGGGATCATTGTAGGTGCAATTTTTTATGGGAATCCAAAAGTTGCAGATTACTTACAACCAATTGGTGATATCTTTTTAAGATTAATTAAAATGATTGTCATTCCAATCGTTGTATCAAGTATCATTGTTGGTGTTGCTAGTGTCGGTGACACAAAAAAACTTGGACGCCTAGGCGGAAAAACTATCCTTTACTTTGAGATTATCACAACAGTTGCGATTTTAATTGGTTTATTAGTAGCGAATATTGTTAAACCAGGTGCTGGTGTCGATATGAGTATTCTTCACAAAACAGACATAAATACTTATGTTGAAACAGCCAAAGAAGTGAAGAGTCACGGTTTTGCGGATACATTTGTAAATATTGTTCCACCAAATATTTTCTCAGCTTTTGTTGAAGGGAATATGTTAGCGATTATCTTTTTCTCAGTACTATTCGGTCTTGGAATAACAGCAGTAGGAGAAAGAGGAAAGCCAGTATTAGCATTCTTCCAAGGAACAGCTGATACAATGTTTTATATTACAAATCAAATAATGAAATTTGCTCCATTTGGTGTATTTGCATTAATTGGTGTAACAGTTTCAAAATTTGGACTAGAATCATTAATACCATTAGGAAAATTAATCATAACTGTCTATTTAACAATGGCATTCTTCATCGTTGTAGTATTAGGATTAGTAGCCAAAATGGTAGGCGTTAATATTTTTAAATTTATTAAATTAATTAAAGATGAGCTGATCTTAGCATACTCTACAGCAAGCTCTGAAACAGTTTTACCAAGAATTATGGAAAAAGTTGAAAAATTTGGTGTGCCTAGATCAATTTCTTCATTCGTAATTCCAACAGGTTACTCATTCAACCTTGATGGATCAACTTTATACCAAGCATTAGCTGCAATTTTCATCGCTCAAATGTACGGTATTCATTTATCAATCACTGCTCAAATTTCACTAATGTTAGTATTAATGGTTACTTCAAAAGGTATCGCAGGAGTACCGGGGGTATCGTTTGTCGTATTATTAGCAACATTAGGTACAGCAGGTATCCCAGTTGAGGGTCTAGCATTTATTGCCGGAATCGACCGTATTCTAGATATGGCTAGAACTGCAGTAAACGTTGTTGGTAACTCATTAGCAGCAGTTGTCATTGCTAAGTGGGAACGTGCGTTTAAACCAGAAGTGGTTGAAAGTGATAATAACGTTGCAATGTAATTTGTAAATATAATAGATTGAAAAAGAAGATGTCCCAAATGATTTTGTGGGACATCTTTTTTTATTAAGGAGAAAATAGTTAACTCATAAAGTGTTCATGAGTTAAAAAAAAGACAAGAAGCTTAAAAAAACTTAAAGCATTAATAGTTATAAGATAAAAAAATAGATTACATTGAACACACTTATATAAAAAAAAAGCCCTCCGTACCAAATTGGACGAAGGGTTTTTCTCACTTATTTAAAGTTTACTAAATATTAATACACGTCACGTAGATAACGACCTTGCTTTTGCAGATCTTTAAGATAAGCTTCTGCTTCATCGCGAGTCAACGTTCCTTCTTTTTCGATAATCGTAATAAGGGCTTCATTAACGTCTTTAGCCATATATTCTTTATCACCACAAACGTAGAAATAAGCACCTTTTTCAATCCATTCGAATAATTCTTTGCTGTTTTCAAGCATTTTATGTTGAACATAAACTTTTTGATCTGTATCACGAGAGAATGCAGCATCGAGTTTTGTTAGAACGCCATCTTTTTGATATGTTTCTAACTCGCTTTGATAAAGGAAATCGGATGCTTCATGCTGGTCACCGAAAAATAACCATGAACGGCCATTTACTTTATTGACTGCGCGTTCCTGGATGAAAGAACGGAATGGTGCAATACCAGTTCCAGGTCCTACCATAATAATATCTTTGTCTTCAGCCTCTGGTAAGTGGAAGTGTTTATTTGCTTGAACATAGACTGGAAGTGTATCTCCTTCGTTAACACGCTCTGAACATAAAACAGAACAAACACCTTTTCGATCGCGTCCGTGCGCAGTGTAGCGTACAGCACCGATTGTTAGATGAACTTCATCTGGATTTGCAGCAATACTGCTTGCAATTGAATACAGACGAGGAGTCATTTTTCTTAAGATTGAAACGATCTCTTGAGCAGATGCTTTCCATGGCCCAAAATCACGTAACATATCAAGTAAATCTCGACCATAGCAATATTCTTTAAGTTGATTTGTATTTTCAACTAACAGAAGTTTTTGAAGTTCTTCGCTTTCTGTGAATACAGCTGCCTGTTGTAAAATTTTCTTAGACAATAGTGTAATTTCAAAATAATTTGTAAGCGCTTCTTTTAAAGATAGTGTTTCATCCTGCTTACCAACAGTAACAGTTACATCTTCTTCCCATTTCATTTCGTTTATAAGAAGTGCCACTAGTTCTGGATCATTTGATGGGACCACGCCAAGTGCATAACCTGGGTCATAAGTAAGTCCTGACCCTTGTAAAGATAACTCAATATGCCTTGTTTCCTTGTTTGAGTCAGTTCCATTTAAATTAATATTTTTTAGAACCTTCGCTTGAAATGGATTGGTCCTTGAAAATGGTGGTGTCGCATTTTTAGTATCGTTTAAAGTAGATTTCATTTCTCTTAACCTCCAAGGATTGTTATATAACTAAGATAACATACAAATGGCAATTAATGTATTAGAATCTAGGTCTTTTTTACGTTGTCGTGGATTTTTTTATAGTCTTGTGTCCAGATAGGCAAGAAACAAGGGATGGCAACTTGTCCAATTAATAAAAAGAAAATTTTATCTATTTAAATGTAGAGGAAAAATAAACTATTAGTAGTATCTAATCAATAAGCCTATTTTATAAAAAAAGCAGTTATTAATCATTGGGAGGAAAAAACTCATGAAGAGTTTTACGAATCAAGAAAATAGTTGGATGTTCTATGATTGGGCTAATTCAGCGTATTCAATTATTATTAGCACTGCGGTATTCCCTCTTTTTTATAAAGCTTCAGCTACAAAGGCTGGAATAAGTGCTTCTGATTCTACTGCTTATTTAGGTTATACGATTGCAATATCTACTTTTATTTTAGCTATGATATCTCCAATTCTCGGGACAATCGCTGACTACAAAGGATTTAAAAAGAACTTTTTTGCTTTCTTTTTTATTCTCGGGGTTTCTTTTACTGCACTTCTTACTTTTATTCCAAATGATCACTCGCTCTTACTATTGATTTGTTATACGATTACAGCTATTGGCTTTAATGGCGCAAATGTATTTTATGACGCTTTTTTGGTAGATATAACTTCAGAAGAACGGATGAATAAGGTTTCCGCTCGAGGCTTTGGTTTAGGGTATATAGGTAGTACAATTCCATTTATTATTAGTATTGCGATCATCGTATTAGCTCAAAAGGAGATTATTGCAATTTCAACAACTCTCGCAAGTCAAATTGCTTTTTTCATTACAGCAGCCTGGTGGGGCATTTTTGCTATCCCTTTATTACGAAACGTTCGTCAAATTTATTTTATTGAACCTGAAAAAAATCCTGTAGTAAATAGCTTTAAGAGGTTAGGAAAAACCTTTAAAAATATTCGAAAATATCGCGCTGTATTTTTATTTTTACTTGCCTATTTCTTCTATATAGATGGGGTTGGAACAATTATTACGATGTCAACGGCTTATGGAACTGACCTTGGAATTAGTTCAACAAATCTATTAATTATTTTACTTGTCACACAGGTTGTTGCCGCTCCATTTGCCGTTATTTATGGAAAGCTCGCAGATCGGTTTACTGGTAAAATGATGCTTTATGTAGGAATCATTATTTATATGATTGTTTGTATTTATGCTTACTTTTTAAACTCTACTTTAGACTTTTGGATTTTGGCCATGCTTGTAGCTACATCCCAAGGTGGAATTCAGGCTTTAAGTCGTTCTTATTACGCTAAACTCGTTCCTAAAGAAAAATCAAATGAGTTTTTTGGCTTCTATAATATTTTCGGGAAATTTGCATCGGTTATGGGGCCGCTATTAGTCGCCTTGACAGCTCAAATTACAGGGCGTTCGAATATGGGCGTATTTAGTCTAATTATTTTATTTGTTATTGGAATGTTCTTTTTAACACGTGTATCTGAACCTAAAAAAGCAGAAGTTTCGAAAACCACAACTTACTAATCTAGATGTAGAGAGTTTCAAGGTGAGGGGAAAAATGATATTTAAAGAAAAAGGGACTCTGATTAAATTGGAGTCCTTTCTTTTGCAAAAAAATATATTAAATAAAGTGAAGATTAATTAACAGAATTTTTAAAAGGGAAAAAACTAAAAATATAGAATATTCTTAACTATGTTGTTTAATTTTATTAGTTAATATCCGCTCTCGCTAAAGGAAACCAATTAAGGAGGATCAGATGACAAATTTACTAGAGATTACAATAGGGAAATTATTAGAAGAAAAAGCTAAATTACATCCTACTCATGAGGCTGTTGTCTATGCAGATAGAGGTTTAAGGATGAATTATGAACAGTTTGAAAACCACTGTAGAGAAATTGCTAAAGGTTTGATGAGTCTTAGAATTCAAAAAGGTGATCATATTGCAATTTGGTCCTCTAATACGCCTGAATGGCTTACAGCGCAATTTGCAACTGGCAAAATGGGTGGAGTACTCGTTACAGTGAACACAAATTATCAGACTGCTGAGCTTGAGTATTTACTAAACCAATCAGATTCGACGACTATTATTTTAATGGATCAGTATAAAGATTCTTCATATATAAATATGCTCTATGAAATTATTCCAGAGTTAAAGGATTCTATACCAGGAGAATTACATAGTAGTCGATTACCTTTTTTACGCAACGTGATTGTGCTTGGAGATAAAAAGTATCCAGGTACATTCTCTTGGAATGAGCTGATTTCTTTTGCAAAAAATACTTCTGACGCGGAATTGGATAAGCGAATTGAATCAATGAGTCCATATGATGTTATAAATATGCAATATACTTCAGGAACTACTGGTTTCCCTAAGGGTGTAATGCTTACACACTCGAATATCGTAAATAATGGGTTAAACATTGCAAATTGCATGGAATTAACAAAGGATGACCGTCTATGTATACCTGTGCCTTTCTTCCATTGCTTTGGCTGTGTTTTAGGAACGATGGCTTGTATGACTGTTGGTGCAACGATGGTACCTGTACAAGACTTTAGTCCAAAAAGGGTTCTTCAAACAGTACAAGATGAAAAATGTACTGGATTACATGGCGTTCCTACTATGTTCATTGCTGAATTAAATGATCCTGATTTTACTAAATATGATTTGTCTACATTGCGAACTGGGATTATGGCAGGATCAAACTGTCCGATTGAAGTCATGAAGGAAGTTATCGAAAAAATGGGAATCACAGAAATTACGATTGCTTATGGCCAAACAGAGTCTTCTCCAGTCATTACACAAACTAGAACAAATGATCCAATAGAATTACGTGTTGAATCGGTTGGAAAGGCTTTGCCAAATGTTGAAGTGAAAATCGTTGAGCCAGGTACATCAAATGAAGTACCACGAGGTGTTCAAGGTGAACTTTGCACTAGAGGATATCATGTAATGAAGGGCTACTATAAAAATGTAGAAGCAACGAAAGCTGCAATCGATGAAGACGGATGGCTACATACTGGTGATTTAGCAATTATGGATGAAACTGGTTATTGTAAAGTTACTGGTAGGTTGAAGGATATGATCATTCGTGGTGGAGAAAATATTTATCCGCGTGAAATTGAAGAATTTTTATATACTCATGTAGATGTGTTAGATGTCCAGGTTGTTGGAGTACCTGATCACGTATACGGAGAAGAAGTTATGGCCTGGATTATTTTAAGAGAAGGTGTAAAAATTACGCCTAAAGATATACGTGCATATTGTAAAGGGAAAATTTCGAAACATAAAATTCCTAGATATATAGAGTTTGTGGAAGCTTACCCTATGACAGCTTCAGGTAAAATCCAGAAATTCCGACTAAGAGAACAGGCCGTTGAAAATGCGCAAAAACAAGTTTAAATTTATCGATTAATTAGTAATAAAATAGCAAAGCAAAAGCGTAAGCTTTGCTATTTTTTATTCATTATTTTAAATCAAATTATTTGATTTTAGTAATTGTGGTTATTAAAAAGATAAAGGGGATCTAAAACTTGAAAACTAGAAAAAAAGATACTGCTTGGCAATCTATTAAAATTTTAGTTTATTCATTTACCATCGCTTTTATATTAAAGCTTTATATATTTTCACCCTTTATTGTTGAGGGTGCATCCATGCAACCGACGTTACATAATCATGATTATTTATTTGTAAACAAAGCTTCTTTTCATATTTCCTCAATTGAAAGAGGTGAAGTCGTCATTATAAAAAAACAAGATGATCCTAAGTATTATGTAAAAAGGATCATTGGACGACCAAATGACATAGTAAGTATTATGAACGGCTTACTTTATGTAAATGGAAAATCTATAAATGAACATTATTTAAACGGTAAGTTACGAAATGTGTATAAAGATTATCTGCAATTTAATAAAGTAAAAGTTCCTGATCATTCATATTTAGTAATGGGAGATAATCGTTTAAATAGTAAAGATAGTCGAAATGGTTTAGGCTACATTAAGCAGTCTGAAATTGTCGGAAAGGTTGAGGGTGTTTTTTATCCATTTGATCGATTAAGAATAATACACTAATAAGAAAACGTTGTTGCATATAAACTCTTTTGAATTTTGAAATGAAAATTAACCTTATTAAGCTTTATTTTTATGGGATTATGACCTGAAATGGATAAAAATCTAAATTAAAATCC
>NZ_JBHJTJ010000093.1:0-7096 GCF_042267765.1 Gottfriedia sp. NPDC056225
TTTCAATGGTTTTATCCAAGCCATTCCCTCCAAACAAACTTTTATTAAATTGTTAATTTGATTCCATTCTAATATTTTTCTATTTAATTCTTTTTCCCCATTTTCGGTAATTTTGTAATATTTTCGTCTCCCACCTCCGTCTGAATCCCCCCAATATGATTGAAGCCAACTTTTATTTTCCAATCTTTTTAATGCTGGATACAGGGTTCCCTCGCTCATGTTATAAAGTTCGTTACTATTTTCTTTCAATGTTTTTACAATTTCATATCCATACATTTCCTTAGTGTTCATAAGCGAGAGTAGTAAAATATCAATACTGCCTTTCATGATTTCTTTATCCATAACATCACATCACCTCACTTCATTCTATATGTATTAAACATCGCTTCACTTTAGTACATCGTATTACAAGGTTATAAACTTATTATCTCTTTCTTTCGAAAAGTTATTCAACTATCCTGCCAAATACTCAAATAGGAACTGACTTATGATCAGCTCCTACGTGTTAAATTTTATTGAACTATCGCATCAGTTAGTTGCATAACGTTTGAATTGTATCTGCTACTTCTTTAGGTCTGACATCGAACAAAGAAAGCTGTTTTATATCCATCCATATTGGTTGATACGTCCCTCTATCTCTATTTAAATCGGTATATTCTTCACCCTTACCAGAACCAACTTCTCCTTCAATTATTTCAGATAAGAAAAAATATTGGATACCATTATATTCAACCTTATCTATGCATTCTTTTACATTAATCTTAACTCCTAATTCTTCAAATGCTTCTCTTTGGGTTGTTTGTTCAGGTGTTTCTCCTTCTTCAATTCCTCCACCTGGAAATACATAATAAACACATTTATTTCTATTTCTTTTAATCAAAACAACTTTTTGATTTTCAATTATTATTGCAGAACCTCTGTTTCTCAAATAAGTTACCTCTCTATGTAAAAAATAAGTATTAAGTCTCGTCTTATTAAACAATCGCATCAGTTAGTTCAATAAGAAACCCAGCTTGTTAAATAAATACAGTTCTCTTAAATTATTTAATCGTATACTGAATTTTGATATCATTTATCCGTTTTTTCATAACAACGTTTTGCGCATTTCTTGCATACCTGACTTGTAATGTCTTTCCGTTTAACCATGCGACCTCAAAAAGATGATTTGACGCAAAGCAAACTATTGAAGAGTCTGATAATGTTTTGTCTTTATCTAAAATATATAATTCATACTTAAAGGTATCACCATTACTTCGATTGAAAATATGCGCAATTTTTTTCTGATTAGGTGAAACGAACTTTACAGGCGGGTCACCTACATATGGTCGTTTTCTACTACAAAAATCATCAAGATTATTCCACCATCTTAATGTTTCAGGATGCAGGTACTTCTTAAGTCCTTCAAGATTAATTACTTGATGTTGGATATCTTCGAGTAAGCCTATTGTTGTAGCTTCTTTTACAAATTCGTCTCCATCTAAATGTAATTTTTCAACTACTTCAAAAATATCAAAGAATTCTTCGTTTTGTCCATTTTCATGTAATTCAGCCAAATGGCGAGCAAAATCAGATAAATCACTATATAGTAATGGCTCTTCGTTTTCTTCATAATTATCTTTAAGGTATTCTTCCCATCTTATTTTATAAGAAGGACATGCACCAATTAATAAATTCATTACTTCGTATTTTTTTATTTCTTTATTCACTTGAACACCTACTTTAAGATAATTTGTTCCCTATTATCTCATTATTATATATTCATTTCTAATAAAGTTTAGCAATAAATCTATCCTTTTCTTATGTAACTAAACTGCCATTTACTTGAATAAGAAAATGAGGGATTTCTATGTTATGAATAAACTTTCACTTCTTCGGAAAACTACTTCATAACTAAATATAAGAGGTGATTTAACTGAAAAAGTTAATTATGATATTTTTTGTATCAATGATTACGTTTTTAAATGGTAATCTTGTTAATGCAAAAGAGTATAAACCCGAAAGAGTACAAGCTTATTACACAACAGAAGATATTTTATTAGCTATAATTAAACCAAAATTAGATAAAATCGTTAGCCAACAGTATGGGAAACAGATGGTTGTGAATCCTTTGAGGTTTTATGATGTTGCAATTATGGAAAAAGCTTTATCAATCAAAGGTAAAGATAAATGGGAAGGTTGGTTTCAAGTAGAATTGTCCATTCTGGTTGGTGATCCTAGTGAAAATCCAAAAAGAGATTCAGTAACCCTAAAAATAGATGCACCAAATGTTGGTGGAGATGCACATCACATTAAAACTAATGAAATCAATGATATAAAAGTTGAATTAGTAAAATATATAAAAGGCAACTGATAGACAAGGTGTTACCGTTGATTGGTAGCACCTTTATCATTTGATTGCATAAGAAAAAACGAACCTAGCAGCTTAAAGGTTGTTCAAGTAATGCATGAGTTAGTTTAATAAGAAAAAATAGTGTAGTATTGTAGGTAAACCAAAATAACCGAAAATTGTTCCAAATAATAGGACAATTAAAACCAACGATAATACACCTTTTTTAATTGATTTTATAATGCAAAATATTAATCCTAATATAGTAAAAAATGTTATTACACTAATCATTTTTCATCACCTTTTTATTTGAGAAATTTCCCATTTATAAGTATAAAACCTAATTATGATTATTGCACTATACTGCCATTTAGTTGAACAAAAAAGAAATGCCGAAGCAACTCTTGTTGTACAACTAACGCATGCGTTTAGTTCAATAAACGATAAATAATCAAACTACCCCATATTAAAATTATGCCCCAGATCAATACGATAATTGAACCGACAATCCAGTTCTTTGGCTTACCGTTTTTCATCATTTCTTCTGCCTTCACTTCGCAGTCAGCTATTACATTCTTTGGGATCATCTTTAATGCAAGCATTATCCCTAACGGAATGAGAATCACATCATCTAAGTAGCCCAAAATCGGTATAAAATCAGGAATTAGATCAATCGGACTAAATGCATACGCTACAACACAAGCTGTAAATACTTTCGCATACCAAGGGACTCTTTCATCTTTACAAGCAAAGTAAAGAACAAATATTTGTCTCTTTAATTTCTTCGCCCAATCTTTCATTTTTTTAAGCATTTCATTCTCCTCATACCAATTATGATTATATCTTCATTCTAACATTTCTAATTCAATTAAACTGCCATTATGTTGAATAAGGAATAGAAGAATCTTAAAAAAGAAGATCTTTAAAAGAAACAAGGCTGTGCAAGTTAATGGCACAACCGCATCATGCGCGAACTGAACCTAGAATCAAACGAAGCAATCGAATACGCAAAACTAAACGCGGGCGTCAAGAGGGCGATTATTTAAAAAATGGGGAGCTTTATTTAAAGCACTCCTATGAAAATATGGAACTTGATGTGAAGTATGTTGAGAAGGTAATGCTTTATATTCATCAGTTGTGGGGTAGAGGGGTTCATTTAGAGACTAATATTGAGGGTAAGTCTGTTTTGTTTAGTTATGACGGGAAGAATATTCATCGGAAGTATATTTAAAGCCACCTATTTTAGGTGGTTTTCTTAATGGATTAGGAAGTTTATGCGAGCATCGTATAAATTGGAAGGAAATGTGTAAAGTATAAAATGATTAAGGAGAGTTATATAACTTTCTTTTTCTAGAAAGCTCCTTAAAGTTAACAGTTTAAGATGAATGATTGAATAATGATTTTTAAGTTTAAAATTCATCTTTTTTAAATTGAATGTTCAACTAGTACAGATTTGTTAACAATTAGAATGAAGTATTTTAATTTAGCATAAATTTGATAGTAATGATACGGAACTTTTGCGAGGGGGATTTATAATTGAATATAACAAATGGCTTAATTATCCTTGGATTCGTATTTGCTGCCTTAGTACTTTTAATTTTAATAATAGGTACACTATATTTATTTTTTATAGATCGTAGACAGAAGCAGCATCCAATACTACGTAATTACCCAGTAATAGGACGAGTAAGGTACTTCTTAGAAACTATTGGACCGGAGTTACGTCAGTATTTATTTAACAATGACTTAGAAGGTAAACCTTTTTCTAGAGATGAATATGAGCATATTGTCAAAAAAGCAAAATATAAACGAGATGTCCTTGGGTTTGGGTCTAAAAGAGACTTTGAAGAAAAAGGATATTATATTAGAAATACGATGTTCCCAAAACTGTCAGAAGAATTAAAAATGGACCAAGAAATAAACGTTACAACAAACCGATATTTATTGATAAATGAGCCTTTATTTACACAGAAGGAAGAACGATTAGAACAGAATGAATCACTTGCGTATTTGTTGGATGATAGTGATGCAATTGTGATCGGTAAAAACACTAGGTATCCTTTTATTGTAAAAGGTCAGATTGGTATGTCTGCTATGAGTTATGGCTCCTTAGGTGAAAATGCTATTACTGCGCTCTCAGAGGGATTAGCAATTGCGAAGGGGACATGGATGAATACAGGTGAGGGCGGTTTGTCGGAATACCATCTAAAGGGTGGTGTTGATATTATCATGCAAATTGGCCCAAGTTTATTTGGAGTTAGAGATAAAGAAGGGAATTTTAATTGGGATGCATTGATAGAAAAAAGTAAAATTCCTGAAATAAAGGCTTTTGAACTGAAACTAGCTCAAGGTGCTAAAGCACGTGGTGGTCATATTGATGGCGAGAAGGTAACAGAGGAAATTGCTAGAATAAGAATGGTAGAACCGTATAAATCAATTGATAGTCCTAATCGTTTTAGAGAGTTTCAAGATTTTCCTTCATTGTTTGACTTTATAGAACAAATCCGAGAACAAACAGGAAAACCAGTAGGAATGAAAGTGGTTATTGGAAGTAGTGATGAAGCTGATGAACTAGCAAAACATATAAAAAATACTGGGAAGAGCCCTGACTTTATTACTGTAGACGGTGGTGAAGGGGGGACGGGTGCAACATACCAAGAACTGGCGGACAGTGTAGGATTGCCAATTAAATCTGCATTACCATTATTGGATCATGCTTTAAGAAAATATGGTGTACGTGACCAAGTTAAAATCATAGCTTCAGGAAAATTATTTTCGCCAGATCGAGTAGCGATTGCATTAGCAATGGGGGCTGACCTTGTTAATATCGCAAGAGGGTTTATGATTACGGTCGGTTGTATTCAAGCATTAAAATGTCACTCCAATGCATGTCCAGTCGGTGTGGCCACAACAGATCCCGATTTACAAAAAGCCCTTGTCATTGATGAAAAAAAATATCGAACAGCAAATTATCTAATTTCAATGCGCGAAGGTTTATTCCGATTAGCTGCAGCTGCGGGTTTAGATTCCCCAGTCCACTTTCAAAGCGAACATGTCGTTTACAAAGATGAGAAAGGGAAAGTGTTGTCACTGAAGGAAATTTATCAATCAATGGTAGAAAAAGTAGATTAAAGATTGTCACTTGTTATTCAACTAGAGCATGATCTAGTTGAATAACAAGTGAATTATTTATTCTTAGTATAGAACACTTTGAAGAAATTATATAAATGCTTTTGTAGTTATAAACATCCTTCTCCACATTTAATGTTTTTCATTAACCATTAATTTGTTATTTGTAATCCAATTAATTTCATTATTTTCATTTGGATAACATTGATAAATTACTTTTCTTTTATTATCCTTCGTACTCTCGACTTCTCCTACTCTTCAAATGCCAACTGTTGCATCACCACTTGTTTCATATAAACGAAATATATATTTTTGATTTGGTGATTTTTTTTCAGTTATTACTTCTCTGAAAAAATAATCATGTAGCCACTCTGTAGATTAATTGATTAAAGACCCGGACTACTTAAACTGTTAATAGAATGAATAAGTATGAGGTAACTTAAGGAATAAAGGAGCTGTATTCATGGGAATTATTGCTCGAAAGTATAAAATGATTTTATTTTTTTTGATTATTATCGTAAATTTACTCTATATGACTATAGATAATATAAAAATAGAAAATATTATTTCAATTTTAACTCTAATCATCGCCTTAATAATCTATATTATCAAAACGAGATATGGTAGGAAGGACGTTAAAAACAAATAGTTATAAATTGTATTCAGGTTTTAAATAACTTAATATGGTAAGGGACTAATTGAACAGTAAATATCATTTATAAACGCAGAGAAGGGACAGCTTAATAGCTATCCCTTCATCTTAATTTGACTATCTAATTCCGCTGGTTGAAGAAAGTTCCTATCAGTTTTTATTAAGTGTCTTCTTCACTTTTATATTCCAAAATATCACCCGGCTGACAATCCAAAGTCTTACAGATCGCTTCTAATGTTGAGAAGCGAACAGCTTTTGCCTTCCCATTTTTCAATATGGAAAGATTCGCCATAGTAATTCCCACTCTCTCCGAAAGTTCCGTTAGGCTCATTTTCCTTTTTGCCAACATCACATCAACATTTATGATAATCGCCATGATAGTCACCTCAGATCGTTAAATCATTTTCCGATTTTATATTAATTGCTTCTTGTAAAAGTCTTTGAAGAACTGCAGCAAAAACTGCGATTACCATAGAGGCGAAAATAATGACAAAATCCATTGGCATGACACTAGGTGGGTCAATTTTTTTCGCCATCAAATAGTAAAGTGGCATACCAAGCAGGTACAATCCACAGATCGTAATGGCACAGTATTTTATTTTTTTTAAGGCTTGTACCGATAATTCCGAGAACGCTTGGCTTTTATCAATATAGCCTAAAAGTTTAAAAGCTTGATACAGAGCAAAGTAAAAAGGGATCGTTGCTGCGTATATATCAATTAAAACAAGCGATTTCATATAAGTAAGATTTGGATACAAATCTCCAGCAAAATTTGCGAATTTAGGCACCAAAAATACGCACAATGCAAGAACTGGGATTCCTATAAAAATAACAGCTATTTTTAAA
Organism: Gottfriedia sp. NPDC056225; assembly: GCF_042267765.1. Lineage (NCBI taxonomy): Bacteria > Bacillati > Bacillota > Bacilli > Caryophanales > Bacillaceae > Gottfriedia > Gottfriedia sp. NPDC056225. Next base: position 6,954 of record NZ_JBHJTJ010000093.1, read on the forward strand.
AAGAGTGTCGTAGCTTTTTTCATAAAGCACCTCGTTAATTAAATTTTCCACAAAATTAATGATAGGTTGATTTTAACATGTGACTTATCGTTTTTCAATAAATCATTATTGTTTTTTATTATATTATTATTGATATTAAATAT
>NZ_JBHJTJ010000094.1:0-6677 GCF_042267765.1 Gottfriedia sp. NPDC056225
AATAATAAAGTAAATAGGAATATTAATAAACGCTTAGCCAAACACAATACCTCCTTAGATAGGTAGTATTTTAAATTTTAACTACTCATTAAATATCCTTTACTTAATTAGAAAATTTTACTTATGTAATTAATTAATGCTAAAAAGCTTGATTGATGGCATCTCAATTATACTTTATCGTATTGTAACAAAACTTGAGAAACTTGTATTCTAATTACAGCGTAGTCATTAAATAAATGGTTTATTATAAAGGAAATTCTAGAAGAATCATATACAACTACCATGGGAGTACGATATAAACTTCCATGGTAGTTGTGAATCTGAGGATTCATGGATGGCTAATGCATGCGTTAATTGGATAACAGGATCGACTGTTTATTCGATTTTTTTATTAGGCTAAATGGCAGTTTAGTGCAATAAAAAACGATATAATTTACTCCATTGATCAAGACAGACATAGTGTTCTGAATAAAATGAAAGAAATTGAGAAATCTAAGATTAAAATGATTGATTAAAATAATGCAAGTAGTTCTTTTTAGGATAGGTGTGTTTTATGGTTATTGGTAGTGGTATGGATTGGAACACAATAATAGCAATTTCACCAATTATCTTTATTTTTGTAGGAATAACATTCGTGCTTATATGGTTGATGACTTTGTTAGGTAAATCAGAATAACAATAAATGATCAAAATTATTTATTATTGATAATCAAAAAAATGTAAAAAATTACCATTAAAAACACCGAACCATTCTTATATTAATGAATACTTTATATAACTTGTTCATTGGTGGAGAATAGGGCAAACTGGACGAGCTACACTCCTAAATCTAGCAAAAAGGTTCTTCAATAGAAGAACTTTTTTTGTTGCTTATGTAACTAACTGATGCATTAGTTGAATAACATGATCGGCTGTTTAGTCGGTTTTTTTATTCAACAAAATGGCAGTTTAGTTGCATAAGGAATTTATAATTTATGGTAAAATATTGATATTCATTGTTATTAAACTTTAGTTTTTTTAAGTAAATACATAAATACTAATTTAAGGGATGATGGGACTTGAATTTATTTTTATTAGAACCAGAGGTAGCTGGAGGAATAGGTCAAAATACAATTTTCTCTCAAAGTGAATCTGATGACGAAAATGAAGTATTGCATCTTCATTATGAATTTGAAGGATGGCTTGGGGATGAGCTACTTGAAACAACACCATGTTTTATTATTACTGAAGAGTTAAAGAACTCAATTTTACAAAGTGACCTAAATGGATTTGAAATTAAGGATGTAGAAGTTTCAATTACAGAAGAATTTTGTGAATGGCATCCTGATTTGGTTCTTCCAAATTTCTATCGCTTAGTTCCAAAAGGGAAAGTAACAAACGAAGGAACTCAATATTCTTTATGGTCAGGTACCGATTTTTCTGTTTCACAAAAACAATATTTAGTTGTAACACCAAAAGCTTTTGAGGTTCTAAAAAAACATAAATTAAACCACTGCGATATAGTTGAGTTAACGAGAGGCTAATGCAACTAACTGATGCATTAGTTTAATAACAAGATCGGCTGTGATGGTCGATTTTTTTATTGCGCTAAATGGCAGGTTTGTTAAAAAATATATTAGAATTTACTTATCCTAATAATGGGAGGAATAACATAAAGTGCAGATTATAAAGTATAAGGAAACCGATACTGAAGGGATTGTTTCTTTGTTTTATGAAACGGTTCATTCAGTAAACTCAAAAGACTATTCCCAATCAGAATTGAATGCTTGGGCACCAAGAGACGAACAAGAATCTAAAATGATGTCTTGGAAAAAATCATTGGGTCAAAATATAACATTTGTTGCTAAAGTTAATGATAAAGTAATTGGTTTTAGCGATTTAACGCATACTGGACACTTAGATAGACTATATGTTCATAAAGATTATCAAGGACAGGGTGTAGCCACTGCATTAATTGATATGCTTGAATCTGAGGCTAAGAAATTGAATCTTTTAGAAATTGATACGGAGGCAAGTATGACAGCTAAGCCGTTTTTTGAACATCGGGGCTACAAAATTGTTTGTTCACAAACTGTGGAACGTAGAGGTGTCAAATTGACTAATTTTAAAATGATAAAAAAAATAATATTATAATATCGTTATTAAACTAACTGATGCATTAGTTTTATAAGAACGATTATTAAAAGGACCGTTACGGGTCCTCTTTTTTAAAAGTATTTACAATATTGATCTTGACGTTGCTTTCCACTTAGTTTCGCATATATTCGTGTTGTTTCACTTTTTTCGTGACCTAATAAACTTTGGATTACTTCAATTGGAGCCCCGTTATCCATTAAATGAGTTGCGTAACTATGCCTTAATTGGTGAGGTGAAATCTTTTTGTTAAACTCTGCATGTAAAGAAACCTGCTTAATTATATGACGCGTTTGAGCAATACTTAACCGACGGGGAGCTCTTTCGGTTACAAATAATGCAGGATCTTCATCATGTCGTTCGTTTAAGTATCTAAATAACCAAATTTCAGCTCGAATATTGAAGTATACTTCTCTTTCTTTATCACCTTTTCCTCGTACTATTACCGAGTGATTTGTCCAATTTATATCATTTTTATTTATTAAGACAATTTCGCCGATACGGCATCCTGATGAATACATAAACTCAATTATTGCATGTTCTCTTGGAGTATTGCTGGCTTCACGAAGGAGTTCAATTTCCTTAACAGTTAAGAATTTAGGAATTCTGGTCCCAGCTTTTGGTTCTTTAAGCTTTGAGGAAGGGTTACTTTGAATTTCACCCTCTTCATGAGCCCAACGGAAAAGGGATTTTATAAAACGAACTCGATGTGCTAAACTTGCAGGTTTTAATTTTTCCCCAACAAATACAAGATACTCTTTCAAAGCATCAGTAGTGATTTGAGCAATCTCAATATCATCGAAGTGTTTAATTAAGAGTGTTGCCTGTATTCTATATGCTTTTAGTGTAGTTGATGAGTATCCTTCAATTAACTTATCATTATAGTAACTTTTCCATGCATTTGATAATAACATTAATAAATCCCCTCCATTAGTTGGTGTTTTACCAGGCATTATTGACGAAATTCATGATTAAAATAGGAGTGTTAAAACTAGAAATAGGATCAAATATTATTTTACTAAATGGCAGTTGAGTTCAATAAGGAAAGGATTTGATAATTTTAAATAGAATAAAATTATGTGTTGAATTACTTGTATTTAGAGAAGGAGAGATGTTCTTGCCAGAGTATATTAGGTATACCATCGCAGCTTTATTATTTCTATTTTTTTGTGGTCTTAGTTTTTTTATTTGGAAGAAGAAAATGTTGTTTCTAATTGCTGGGTACCAAGAAGGCCAAGTGCAGGAAAAGAGTAAATTAGCTCGATACTACGGAATATTTTTCTTTATCATAGGAATTGAATCGATATTTCTTCCTTTTTCTCAAAATACAACACAGATTTTTATGTGGTTGGGTATTCTTGTATTTTCTGTAATAGCTGGAGGAGTATTTATTAATTTGAAGGTTAGATGAAAATTAATGTAATACAAACTGATGCTTTATTTGAAGAACACGAGTTGCAATATCATTTTTTCGCTCTATTTAAATTATCTGAAGTTCAATTACAAAAATAGTATTCTCTTTTCCTTCATATTATGAGGTAAGGAGGTTTTTTTATGAGCCGAATAAAGTATAACGAAAAAGACGTAGACGTATTAGCAAGATTAATACGAGCCGAAGCAGTAGGAGAAGGCAAGCAAGGTATGTTAGCAGCAGGTTGTGTAGTCGTTAACCGTGCCTTAGTAACCTGTTCGGACTTTAAAGATGTAGATACAGTACGACAAGCAATAGTTGCATATCAGAAGCAGTCAATGGCTGCTTTATTTATTTAAGTATTTGGCAGATTAGTTGAACAAGGAATTACTTAATTGGCATCGAATACATTTGAAATATGTAAATAAAGGAGGGTAAAAATTGAGAATTTTATTTTGTAGTGATCCCTTAGATAGAAATCAAGTAGATTTTGATTACAAAAAAGAATATTTGGTAGCTCAAAATATGGGAATTAAAACAGAACTTATTGCATTAGAGAATTTATTATATTTTGATGATGGTAAAAAATCTATACATAAAGTTAGTATTAGTGAGGAACCCGAAAAAGCTATTTATCGTGGTTGGATGTTAACACCTAATTATTATAAAATGTTATACAATGCACTAACAAAGAAAAATATATATTTAGTAAATACACCAGAAGAATATAAACATTGTCACTATTTACCTGAATCCTATTCTGTTATAAAAGACAAAACACCCAAAACAACTTGGATTCTTAAAGAAGAAATTGATGAAAATTTTAATAAAATTTTTGATAAAGTTCAAACCTTTGGAAACAATCCTATTATTATTAAAGACTTCGTGAAGTCCAGAAAGCACGATTGGGTAGAAGCTTGTTTTATTCCTAAAGCAAGTGACAAAGAGAATGTCGAGAAAACTGTAAAAAAATTTATTGAATTGCAAGGTTCCGAATTAAACGAAGGAATTGTTTTTAGAGAGTTTTTAAACTTAGAATTCTTAACGAAACATCATCAAAGTCAAATGCCTCTTTCTAAAGAGTTTCGTGTATTCTTTCTTAATGGAAAACCTATTAGTATGCTTCATTATTGGGATGAGGGGGATTACGGCAAAATTTTACCTAACTTAGACTCACTATTAGAAATTGCACAAGATATTAAAAGCAATTTCTTCACTATGGACATCGCTAAAGTGGAAAATGGAGAATGGGTAATCATTGAACTAGGAGATGGACAAGTATCTGGTTTACCGGATAATGCAGATTTAGGTGAATTTTATCTAAACATTAAAAACTGATTAATGTAATCTAGGTTCCAACTCATTCCAATTATATCAATAACTCAATAAAAGAAGTCATCTATAAAAACACCATCATAAAAGATAAAGTCTTATTAAGCTAACGCATACTTTAGTTGAACAACAAGATCGGCTGTGTGGTCCATTTCCATCATTTCGATTTTTTTAACAATTCATTCTCTACTATTAAAAGTTTGTTTTGTGCTTGAAGTTTTTATATTTCTCTTCGAGAGAAAGTTCTCTCTCTAAAGATTTTCCTGTCTTTACATTCCTAGTATCTACAAGAAGATTACAGTTAAAGTTAAGCAAAATACTATATTTCGATTCTGAATAAATTTAAAAACATCCTTTTTAGGATGCTTTTTTATAAATATGTTACTCAGTTTCTTCTATTATATATGATAAGATTTTATATAAAGTTAGAATGTAGTTTTATTCTTCCATACCAATCCCACATTTGTATCTCGTTTTTCATGTTTTGCTAGGTAAATCTGAGTTGTTTTTATACTTTCATGGCCGAGTGAAGTAGAAATAGAGTATATATCAGCCCCATTTTCCCGACTGAATATAGCATAAAAATGACGGAAAAAATGTGCAGAGATTTTCCCATTGCGAGAATGGTGTTGCAGGAAGGGGAACATTGTCCGACTGATCATTTCTGAAACGAATTTAGATAAATGATTTGGACTATATGGTTTCATATTGCTAGTTAAAATTAAATGTGAATCATCTAATGAATCTAAATCTATAACTAATCCTTTTCTTTTTCTAAGCTTTACTATTTCATCAAACACATAATCCATTAGATAAACCTCTCGTTCTTTACGACCTTTTCCCATAATCTTTAACCAATAACCTCGATGATCTTTTGAAATATCTTTCCATTTTGCAGTCGCAAGTTCTGCTGATCTTAAACCAGTTGTTGCTAGTGTAATTAATATTGTGTAATGAAGTGGAGAGCTTTTGTAGTAGTCCAGTATTTGTTTAACTTCCTCATATGTCACATCACGGTTTGGCAGATCATTCCGTGTTACATTAGCTGAAACAAGTGAATAATGGAGAGGACGTTCGATATATTTTTGTTCATATAAGTATTTGAAATATCCTTTCAGTACAACTGTCTTTTTAGCGATTGTTGTCTTTTTATAAGGTTTGTTATATCGGCCAAATGGAGCCGCCACTAACCACTTTTGGTAATTAAGAACATGTCGAGGTTCTAGGATACGTAAAATACTTTGACTTTCAGTTTGAAACGTATCTTCTAATAAGATTTGTTTATTCTCAAATAAATGATTATAAAACGTTAAAAGTTCTTTTATGTAAGTTTTACGCGTTTGTTTATTTTTACTCCCACTAATTTCATCATCTTCATATAAATCTCCAATTTCTTTCCTCTGGTAAACAAAACGATAAATCATGTCAATATCAGAAAATGCCTCATGAATATCTACCTTATACTTTTCTGCAAATTCATGTGTGTGATCTAATACTTGAATTTGTTCATTAGTTAGTGAAAGTGGGTAATCATTTATATTAACTATTACTTCTTGATTATAATTAGCTGGAAATAAACTTTGAACCCTCATTTATAAACACATCCTTTCAACTCATAACCAAATAATAGAAAATTAACTATTTCTTACTATATTAAACTATTTAAATCTTATTTTCTATACATATACTTTATAGGAATGTCCATCGAGTTAAAGATTAAAGTTAAAGAAATTAATATATATGCTAAATTATATAAGTGTAAAATAATCGTCCATTCTTTTACACTATATTAATATTAAAT
>NZ_JBHJTJ010000095.1:0-6645 GCF_042267765.1 Gottfriedia sp. NPDC056225
CTATTTATAAAATTTAATAAAAAAACATGAAGAGGATTATAGAATGGATCCATTATATTGTAAAAAGCGGAGATATACTTAATAAAAATTTTTAGAAGGAAGGTTACAAGATTGATAGAATATCAAAAAAGCGAACAGGTCTTAACTACAAAAGAAGTTATTGAATATTTAGGTAAAGAGTGGGGTGAACAACCTTCAACTTCTACAATTTATTATTATGTTCGTAATGGAAAGTTGAAACAAAAGTATGAAGATAACTGGCGAATAGAAGGTACAATGCAGTTTGATAAAAGTGTTGTTGAAGCATTTGCTTCGGAATATAAGCGACCAGAAGGATATACTTTATCAGAAGTCTCGAAAATCGTTGGATTACATGTAACTACTCTTCAAAAATATATAAAAGATGGCTCATTAGCCGCATCGAAATTTGATTTTAAAGGTAAATCTACATATTTTGTTTCTAACGAATCGTTAGCTAGTTTTCAAGAATCAGATTATATTAATAAGAGTAAATCGAAACGAAAATCATTCTTTACAAAGAATAAAGAATTTTATTTGTACCAATCTTTTAGAAATGAATTAACGAATGATTATGGCCGTATTATTCGAATTGAAAATAATATACCTACTCTGATGACTGCTCATGGTAAAGAATTAGTAGGAGCTGCTATTATGGCTAGTGGTTATGAACCTATCTATAAAGTAGGGACATTCAAACGAGTTACAAAGAAACATTACGCAACTTTTGAATTTATAATACTAAATGATATTAAAAGTAAAGATTATCGAATTTTTGATTTCATTTATAACTTCATTGGTGTTGAAAATATAGATATAGAGCAAGGGAAGAATAAAGTCCATATAAAAATTAAACCATTATTTATTCAACTGGATAAAGAATTCATTGATAATTACAATGAGACATTTAACATTTTAGAAACTCTTTTAATTGTAGGAAGTATTCAGTTACGACACAATGGTCTTTATATAGGCACAGATTTTGAGAGTATAACAATTAATATTCCCAAAAACGTAAAAGAACAATTGCGTGAACTTGCCAATGAATCGGAATTATCTATTGTGGATTACATAAAGGAGAAAATACTTAATCATATAAATACCCGATAAGAAAGACATATAATATAGAAGAAACTGGTGTAAATCTCCAATGAATTAGTTGACTAAATTAATTTATTTTTGAAGTTCGGTCATTTCTGGTTTGTGTAAAAAAAGAAAGATATCATTTTAGTTTGGTTGAATGTGTAAAAATGTTACCATTCAAAAATGAAAAAGTCATGACATAAAATATGGATGGACTGGTGACCTAGATGGATAGCGTCCGGGTGGTTACGAGTAGAGGGCGATAAGAAAAAAAAGCATCCTTACTGGATGCTCTTGATTTGTGTCACAATTTCATTGTGTTCGGTGATTAATCTTTTCAACTGTTCTTCGAGATGAGGGTCGTGTTTCTTCGCTAAGATGATCTTGACGATATCGATCGCTTCGCGCGTCTTCATTAATTCCTTTTGCAATTTTTCGACTGCATTCAATTTTCCCATGTTTTACCCTCTTCTTCATTCAGTTTAGTGGATCCGGTCCATAACTGTCCGTTAAGCATACCAAATAAAGCAGATAAATGCACACCTTAATAGTCAAGAGTTATTAATTCGAAAAAAAGTATAGAACGATGGTTAGAATAATTGGAATGAAGATGATCCAGCCAATGGATCCGTTGATACTAGCTCTTACATTGGATTTATGTCTAACTAAAAATCAAGACTATTCCAAGATATAGCTAGACAACTTTTTCAAACTATTAGCTGGTTTAGTTAAAAGTTGAGTGGTTTTTAAGATTGCTTAGGCTGACTGGTTTATCCTCAATTCATCTCTTCAAAGAAAAAATAGTGGTACTTGGGTCATCCGTGAACTGAGTAACTAAAGAGAAGCTATTTCTTAAGCGGACACTAGATTGATCCGCGAGAAGGGGGTTAACAATGCTAAAACATCTTAGAACTAAACCCGTCATCTCATCGCTCTTTTTTATATTTGTTTCAATTGTTTGAGTATGGTTATCCAGATTCTCAGACCTGTCAACCATAGTGATAAAGCAGAGCCAAAACCGATAAAAGTAGACGTCGCAATTAGATTTACATTGCTAACGGTGACATTCGTTGGTAATAAGAAAGTAATAACGCCTATAATGCAGAGCACTCCACCTGTACCATAATAAAAATTTTCTCGAAACAATTTAGCTAAAGGAAAAAAATGTATACCGACAATAATAGCCATAATAGGGAAAAAGACCTCAAAATGGTTGATTATGTTACAAATCACACTTGCAATAAATATCGCAAGACCTTCTAGACCGAAGATTAAACCAAATTTTCGATTTTTTTTTTTCCAATGTTCACTCACTTCTGGTATAAAAGCATTGTTCATGTTACGGGCTTTACCAAAAAGCGATATGGCTCCGATGAGTAAGATTAATGTCACTACAAACGAAAGAACAAGTAACCATGGAGCTCCAAGTCCATGTGAACCAATAATACCAATGGAAGCCCAAAGCGCTCCAAAAAAAGTCATGAACATCACGCCGTTTGCAGCTCCAAAGACAGCAGCTTTCGGCAATTTAACTAAATCAGTCATAATTAACCAGGCTCCTAAAATTCAAATTTTTTATCTACTAATATATAATCACCCATTCTCCTATTTAGTCTAGCTTTTTTAAGAGTGATTGCTGGACCTGGCTTAGCAGGATATTGAATCTCCTTATACAACTACCATGAAAATTAGTTTCTTCATAAATAGATAAATGACAATACTAAAGAAAACTCTGCTCAATCGTTAAAAAAAGAGTAGAGTTAACTAAAAATCCTAGTGATTACAGTTGACTGGATAAAAGTCAGTATCAGTATAGACACTTCCCATACATTTTCATTCGCTGTGGTGCAGCGCGAGCGCTGCATGGGTGGCTAAATGGCAGTATAGTTAGATAAGAAGTCAAGGTATAATAATCAAAAAGGAAAAAATTCGGAGGAGAAAAGTGGAAAATATAATAAATCAATTAAATGATATTAAATTTAAATTAGATAATCCATTCCCATATAGAGATACAGATAAAATACAAGAAGATTTTAAATCAGAATTTTCAAGTCTGCCATATGAAAAAGATTGTTTAACTGGTGATTTCAATGATTTTTGTATGAATATTGCTGGTACACTAAGTTATGTTTTAGGCGGCAAACAAAATAAAGTCCCTAAGGGACAGGTGGAATTATTACGGTTTTCATTTTTTGAACGATTTAGTCAATATAAATTTATAGAGAACAATCTTACTGAATATAAAGAGTTTAATCAGGAGTTCAAAGTTCACGAAGAAACCAGATGTTTGTTATTAAAGTTATTTGCAAAAAAATAATGCTTATTCAACTAACTAATGATGCGTTAGTTAAACAAAACCGTCGCTTTGGCGGTCTTTTTTATTCAACATAATGGCAGTTTAGTTGCATAAGGAAAGGACTTATTGAGCTATAAGCAGAATAAATAATTAGGGATTTAATTACGGAATTTGTACATATGAGGTGGAGAATAGGTTGTTTTACAGGGAGATATGATTAATGAACATTATTAAAAAATGGAAGTTGTTATTGACTGGTTGTGTTATTCTTCTAATGATAAGTTATTTCTCTTTCGTTAAAAATTTTGAAACTCATTCTAACTTTGGAATGGGGCAAATGTATATAGAAGAGAAACACGATGATATAAACCAGGGTTCTTTAAGAATGTGGTTTATTGGCTACAATGCAGCAGAAAAAGAGGTAAACAGAAAACCTTACAAAATTTATGTTGAAGACGCAATGGTTTACAATCTTTTAGAAATAGGTAAAACCTATGCGGTAAGTGTGGAATCTACTAGAAAAGATAAAAAATTTGGTTATGTATATAAAGTAATACAAATAAGTAATCAAGAAAAGTATCAACTGACGGGAACTGGAGTAACTAAGTAAAGAAAGAAAAGAAATTTATATTAATATGGTGAAGTTGCTTATACTGCTAACTGATGCATTAGTTGAGCAACCTTTAAGCTGCTTCGGTAGCTTTTTTCTTATTAAAGTAAATGGCAGTTTAGTTGAACAAGGAAATCAATCATATTTATAGAAGAGTTAGTATTATATGCTATATTCATTGATAGTTAAGGAGGGACATAATGTACAACTTTTTTCAATTACATACTGAAAACTTTGATGAATGCAGGGAAACTATAAAAAATATTTTCTGGATGTACCAAGATATGATTAGAAGCTATGGAGGATTTGGGCATAATATTGACTTTGAAACAGTTAATTATGAAAAATTCATATTAGTTGAGATAATCGACGAACGAATGAGTGGTTTTAATGAAGAAGTTGAAATGTTAAGACAAGGTTCTTTAGTAGCCTTATGTTGTGAAGTCCAAAATTTGCTTGATGAAATGCAAAGAGATGACAAGGTATATAACTTTATTAAAGAATTAACTACAATTCCTGAAATTAAAAAAATGTCATTTGAAAATGATGTATTATCTTCTATGTTGTTGGCATTAGAAGAAAAACCTGGTGATTGGTGGGAAACTTTAAAATATGGTTCAATTTTTTCAAAAAAACTAGAAAAAGTTTATAAAAAATTTGTAATTAATTATTTTAATCGTTTGTTAGTAGAAGGTGAAAGTGGGTTCTGAATACAAAATACTTTAATTCTTATTCAACTAACTGATGCATTAGTTGAACAACCTTTAAGCTGCTTCGGTAGCTTTTTTCTTATTAAAGTAAATGGCAGTTTAGTTACATAAGAGAGAAATAAAACAATTAGGTATATAAACTATTTTTGTATAGAGGAAAATTCAAAAATATTATAGAAGTATTTAATTTTATAAAATTCATTGGGGGATTCGAGTATTGCAAAATGTTATGTTGAACATAGAGAATAAAAAAGTGAGTTATTACGAATATGGTAATAAAGAAAACCAAACCATAGTTTGTTTTCATGGCCTTGCTGGAAATGCAATTTATAGTTTTGCAGAATTAGCAAAAATTCTAGAAAATAAATTCCATTTGATCGTGTTCGATAACCCTGGACATGGCAAAACGACAGCATTTGATAACGAAGACGATTACTTATTTTCTAATTTATCAAATTGGTATAACAAAGTTCTTAAGCAAGTAATAAATAAACCATTTTACCTAATGGGTCACTCTTGGGGGGCAGATATTGTACTCAATTTCACAAAGATGAATCCCAATAATGTATTAGGGATAGTATTACTAGATGGTGGATTTACCTATCCAGAAAATCAAAGTGATATGACATTTGAAAAAGCATATACTGGGTGGAGTGAGTACATGGATAATTCAAGTTATAACAATTGGGATGAACTAATTCAGGAATATAAAAATTATACAAAAAGATGGAGTAGGGATATTGAACATTATGTTGCTTCCCTTTTTACAAAAAATAACCAAGATCAGTTTGAGCTCATCACTTCGAAATTTACAGTTTTATCAATTGTTAAAGCCTTTTTTAAAGAGCCATTTTCGAAAACATATCCATTTATTAAGGTACCTGTGATGTTGATTCATGCTACAATACCAGCTAGTCTAAATCTTGCGAGAGACGTTGGGATCTCTCAGTTAAATCGAAGCGTTAAGGATGTAAGTGTTATTGCAATTGAGGATACTACCCATATGATTCAATGGGATGAACCCAATAAAGTATCTAATTTAATTACTAACTGGATAAAAAAACATATGTAACTAACTGATGCGTTAGTTCTACAAGAAACAAAAAAGGATTTTCGAGTAGAAGAGCCTTTTTTATTACCAATACGCAAGGTATAAACTGTTAGTTTACATTAAAGTTTACTGAAGACAACTAAGGCTATGGTGTTTTCTCATCTAATTTTGTCTATATTCTAAGTAAAGGAGGAGATGTAAATGGAATTAGGAGATAAGTTGAAAATGCTTCGTAAAGAACATAAATATTCTCAAAATGACTTAGCCGAAAAATTATATGTAACTGCTCAAGCTATTTCTAAATGGGAGAATAATAAGTCCGTTCCAGATATCATTAATCTTGTGCAATTAAGTGAGTTATACGATGTTAGTTTGGATTTTTTAATTAAGTCTGATAAAGAATTACAAAGTAAGCTATCTTTAGATAATATCCGTTTAAAAGTATTTAGGTACTTTGTATTATCTATTATTTTGGTTATTACACTTCCAATGATCATTCTAATAAAAGCTCAATTTTTTACATCTGCACATGGATTAGGAACATGGCTTTTCGTTGGATGTGGTTTGTTATTTATAATTTTTGTCTTCTTAAGTTTATATTGTTACATAACTAAGAAAAAACATTTTATATTTTCATGGATATCTCTTTTAATGCTGAGCTTTATAGTATTTTTAGGCTTTTTTTATAATTATATAATGGTTGTTTTCAGTGATGTTTAGATATTTACTAACTCATGCATTAGTTGAACAACGAACGACTGCTTCGGCGGTCGTTTTATTGAACTAAACCAGCTAATAGTTGTCAATATTTTTCAATGAAAATCTTATAAAACACATGTTATACTAAAAATAGACATGCCAAATAGCCTTCCACTAC
>NZ_JBHJTJ010000096.1:0-6554 GCF_042267765.1 Gottfriedia sp. NPDC056225
TAGTTTTCCAATCCATGAAGTTGGAAAAAATTTTTCGATTGAAAGATTTGAAAAGAATCCCTCTAAATATGGAATTGAAAATGAGATTACTCCTCCAATTAACGTACTTCTAGTAATAAGAGAAAACAATAAACCAAGTGTTCCATAAAAATTGAGTGAACAAACAGCTGTAATTAATTGAGAAAATATATTTATATTAATTAAATCTGTTTCAAGCTTTTCAGTATGATATAAATTCTTATTGGCCCAATATATTATGAATTTACCTTCAATAAAACTTAATATAGTAACAAATATAACTAACAATACTGATAATAAAAATAGAATAATTAATTTACCAGTTATTGTTTGAGACCAGCCAAAGTGACTTGCTCGAATCTGCATTGTCCTATACTTAAACTCATATCCAACAATTATCGATCCTATCATTCCAAATATAATTGATCCAACCATCGTTATTATGATTAAATTATTATTTATTATCCCTATCGGTTGAATTCCTTTAATAAATTCATTTAACAAATTTAACGGTTGAGAAATATCAATTTCCTCAATACTATTATTTGAAATGGCATTATTTATCTGTCTATCCAATCGTTCAACATTATTGTAGGAAAAAATCATACTATAAATTATTAACAATATAAGCACTGATAATAAAAACCATATTGTCTTATTTTTTTTAAAGATCCTATAATCAATTAAAATGTTATTTAACATCAACTCTTTACTCCTTAATCATTCTTACTTTCTTGAAGAATTTGCATATATATTTCTTTTAGTGATGGTGAAATAACTTTCAAATCATAAATATTTACTTTACGATCGTGAATATTTTTTAAAATTAAACTAGTACTATTTTCATCCACTAGTGGGATTCGTAAAAATACTTTATGATCAATTATCTTTTTTTGAGTTAGCGGAAACATATCTGTAACGGTATCAATTTTATCAACTAATAATTCTAAATACTTATTTGTAGTTGAATTAAAATTCAAAACGCTATCTTCGTAAATTGTTTTTCCTTTATTTAAAATAACTATCTTATCTGCAATTTTGCTAATTTGTTCAAAATCATGACCTGTTAGGATGATTGTTACACCACTTTTAGCCAAATGTTGAAGTTGAGTTTTAATTAAATTCCATGAAATGGGATCCAGTCCAATTGTTGGTTCATCTAAGATTAAAAACCTAGGATTTCTTACTAAAGCTATTGCAACGGCTAAACGATGTCTTTGACCTAAAGAAAAATAATGGGCCTTTTTTTTCATTAGAAATCTATCTAATTGAAATTTTTCCTCTAACTCTACTTTCATCTCTTCATCTAGTTTTCTTATCCCCGACAGTGCAATCAGATTTTCATATCCATTCAAATTTCCATAAATAGGCGGTTCATCCAAAACAACTGATATTTGATTACGTATATAACGAAACGGTTTTCCATCAAATAAAATTGATCCTCCATTGGGTACTAATCTGCCAGTGGCCAACTTAATCCAAGTTGTTTTACCAACTCCATTTTCCCCTACCAAATATGTAATACTAGAGGAATGAGCATAAAAACTCATCCCCCTATAAATATTCTTATTTGGAAAATTAAAAATTAAATTCTTTGATTCAATTCCTTTCATTTTTAAACTATCCTCCGTACTTTTTAATAATCAAAACTACCGTTACTATAAACATCTGTGTAGATCCGGCTAGAATAGTTACTACCAATTCCCCCCCATGGTGTTGGTACACCAAAATAAAATTTAACCAGACTATTTGACCTACCCGATGTAGAATTATACCAATCCCATTTCGCACTAGTACTAGTTACCCCATTAAGTGGTGCAGTCCAATAATCTGTGTCTACTGCCTTTGGTGAGAATAACTTAGAACCATCATAAGAAAAAGTAGTTGTTGATAAATGAGTTGCTACAGTTATACCAGCTGCACTTTTATATTTACTTGTTACAGTGATAACTTTTTTTGCAGCACTAGATTGATTTGCTCCTACTAGAAATATTGAAAAAAATGCAAATACGAGAATCATTAATTTTTTAGTTTCTCTCAATTTCTTCTCCTCCATGTTTTTGAATTTAATTTAAAAATTTTTACTTTAAGGACTCATGATTATCACTCCTTATTTATTAGTAATTAAAAATTAAGTAAAACTTTTAGTAAAATTTACTAACTTGTGAAAATATTAACATATGTTATTCTATTAAAATCCTTAAATATGTGAAAAAAAATTGAAGATTTCGGAAATAAAAATACGGTCTTTAAAATTTAAAGACCGCAATGATAAAATATAGTACTGTTCCATCTAAAATATTGGCATTTTTGCTAATTAAAGAATACTTAACCCTTTAAGTTGCTAATAATATAAGTTGCGAAAATTTTAGTTTGAAAGTTGTAAATTGAGCCATAGCTAAATATATAATTAGAATTGCGAATTGCCTCAAGCATTGAGAAGAATGGCTCCGCCGTTTGTTAGCCAGTTTATTTCTTTACTGAAAGATAATCGTTGGCTGTTGTGATTGCATTGCCGGATTTATTGCATAATGGGCAGATTATTTATGCGCAGAGGGAATCTTATGTGATCCCTGTTATGGTGATTGTTTCGTTGATGTATTTTGTTGTTAATTATGTTTTGTCGTTGGTTGCGCGTAGATTGGAGATTAAGCAGTCTTGAGGAATCCGGTTCTTTGGTTTGAGCCGGATTTTTTATTTTATATAAGCAAACGTTCCATATATTGTAACATCTTCCTATAATTTCTAATAAATGACTGTGTTATATTTTAATTAGTTTCATGCTAAATAAAAAAAGGATCTTCTATGAAGACCCCAATCATTAAAATGCTCATTTTATTTCTCGAATAGTTCATCCATTAAGTCGTCTATTTCTTTTTTTAACGCCTTCGTTTTGCCCTTGTCGATTTCGAAATTTCCTTTTGTCATATAAACTGCATCTCCAGGAGAAACTGATTTTGGAAACATCTTTTTAGGATAATCAGTTGTTGAACCATCTTCTAATTCAACGACTACAAGTTCTCCCTCAAATCGGTCAACTATTCCAGTAATTTTCATCTTATTTTTTCTCCGTTTTAACCGTAATTTTTTTACCATCACTTGTTACGACTACGCTGCCATTTTTATCTGTACGGTAAACTTTTGTTTTATATTTCTTTAAGCGATTAAGTGTATCATTTGTTGGATGGCCATATCGATTATTTGCACCGACACCAATAACTGCAATTTTAGGTTTCACCTTATCTAAAAATGCTTGACTACTTGATGTTTTCGCACCGTGATGACCTACTTTTAACACATCTGCCTTCAAGTCCTTTTTAGACTTAATCATATCTTGTTCAGATTTAGACTCAGCGTCTCCAGTAAATAAGAAACTATTTTTATTATATACAAGTTTTAACACTGCACTCCAATCATTAAGATCAGATTTCGAATACGATTTTACAGGACCAACAAATTCCGCAGAAACACCTTTTAAATTTAATTTAACTCCAGCAGTAACTGGCTTAATTTTTAACTTTTCGTTTTTAACTGCAGTCAAAAATTGTTTAAATGCTTGAGTATTATTCGATACATTTGGCGCATAAACACTTTTTACTTTAAAAGCTTCAAGTACTTCATCTAACCCACCTACATGGTCTGCATCAGGATGTGTAGAAATCATGACTTCAATATCTTTAACCTTTTGTTTCTTTAAGTAATCTACGACAATATCACCTTTAGCTTTATTTCCGCCATCAATAACAATATCGTCCCCATTTGGCGTTTTTATATAAATTGCATCACCCTGACCAACGTCAATAAAATGTAAATTTAAATTTTTAGTAGCAGCTTTCGTATCAGTAGGTTTAAATTGGTAAGCAATTCCTGCTAATAAAGCACTAGTTAATACGATACTTAATATTTTCTTTTTCAATTAAAAAATCTCCTAACTTTAATAAAGTGATTTTTCTTAACCATAAAAAAAGATAGTTTCCGTACTGGAAGCTATCTTTTTTATTTCGTAACTTATCTTTCACATGCAATAAAATCATGATCTCGATCGCTTTTCTTATTAGCGTCATATAAAGCTTTTGACACATAAGGTTTATATTTAGTTTTACCGCCTTTATTCTTAACAGAAGAGCTACGAGCAATTCCACCCTTATACTTTGCATTGATTTCTTTACAGTTTTTATATTCTTTCGCAGCTGCACTAACATCATTAGTTGAAATAAACGAATAACTTTGAATAAGACCAAAAGCGAGAATACCAATTACTAGTTTTTTCATTATTAAACACCCCAATCTATTATTCCGTAACAATTGAAACCTAATTTTAATAATAATTTAATTATATTAGACTATCAATAGTTAAATAAAAATTTAGTAAAAAATCTACTAGTTTAATAGTAAATTTTAGACATTTGCTGAGTTCCACTAGCTCAGATTTTTAGTAAATTTCAAAGATGTATATTAAATATTTCTTAATCTAATTATCATTTTAACATATAAGATTGTTGAGATTATAGTGAATACTTATCAGATTTATTTAGGTAAAATTAACTAATTTGAATAAACCTACTCAAGGTTTGAGTATGCTTTGTTTTCTATTATAAATATGATTGCTATTTTATAAAATCACCTAAATCACAATCACATGCACTTAAATAATCAAGAAAATAGCGAAGGCTTCCTCGGGTAATCTCGAGAAAGCCTTCGCTATTTATATTTTATGGACTTTTTCAGTGTCCACTATTCATTTAAACATCATTCATTTTTTACTCGTCTTGTGATAGATGATTTAATGAATCCATTTTTAAGTTTTCTAAACTTATTGGATTTTCACTATTAGCATCGATCAACCATTGATAAACAGGAATCATATTCATATCTTTTTCCCAACACTTTTCAAATAGCTTAGAAACTTCTTTTGATACATAAAAATTCACCTTATGATTTACACTTGGTTTAAACTCAATAAACGTTTCTGCAAGTTCTATTAATGTATCTATTTTTTCCTCTGTTATACTATCAAAAGTATAAATTCTCGCAAAAATAAGGTTTCTATCATCATCCCAGTCTTTTAAAAATACAGGATGTAAATCTTTAAAATCATTAGGTGTGCCTGGACGATTAACATCTTCTAACACCATATAACCAATTAAGCTTCTAGCTTCTTTTGTATCTTCATTTATAGCGAGAATCATATGATTTTTACAATTTAGCTCTAGTTGAAGAAAATAACAGTTTTTCTTCAAATGTCTCACTCCTTTTTAAATTAACAATAAGAATACTACCCATATAAATTTAAAATTTAGATCTTATCTAATCTCCTTGATTTAATATTTAGTTAGAATAATTTGAAATACTTTCTCTTTATAAATTATGAAAGTCAATTTTACATTTCTCTCTTTATCAAGATAAGTTATCGTTTCTCCAATTTCTTCAAGGGAGTGAATGTAGTTATTACCGTACTTATTTATAATAGTAGATTTATCATCTCCTATTCCAATACCTTTATTAGTTTTTAGTTTAGGATCTTCAGAAACAATACTATTAATTTTATTGTTTTTAGTTCCTATATATAATTTCTTAAATTGATAGTTTCTATCATTTTCAACAGTAAGTATTACTGCCATATCTGTGTGTTTAACTTTTCTACCATATTTACTTTTTAGATCTACCATTAGTTCAGGTGTAACTTGTTTATCAATCTTAATTTCATTCAATCCCTCACTTTTTAGTGAAGTACTTTCTAGTAGTGTATTTTTTACTAAAATAGAAGTACGCTCAACAATGAAAAAACCTATTAATAGCAATACAATAATTCCAAATAGTGCACTAATATACTTCCAAGGGAGAATTTTAAAAACTACGTTCCCCAGAATAAGTAATAAAATTATAACTAAGACTGTTAATATCATTATTATTCCCCCGAACTTTTACGAAATGTAGGTATTCCGTGACCCATAAATTTATTAAAATCATTTTTATTATTTGTCATTTCAATTAATTTAGTGTATACCTTCGAAGGGGTAAGATCATGGAATTCCTCTAACAATCTACTTACTATTCCAGTCATAGCTCCAGCCGCATACGAAGTACCTTGTTTAAAGCTTTTCCTGATTCATAAAACACCCCAGGTAACACAAAATCTAATTCATCCCCGTAATTTGAATACACCCATTTTTTCCCATTCGAGTCCACTGCTCCAACACCTATTACAAACTGGGAGGAAGCTGGATATTCAAGAAAACTTTTGCCTTGATTTCCAGATGCTGCAATCATTAAAATTCCTTTATTTTGACTTTTATCTGTATGCACCTTCACTTCATTTTTTCATAAACTGCAACTTATTAAATGTAATAAATTGTCAAAATTAGTAATAATAACCTAGTAACATTAATAGAATGCAGGACTTGATGGATTTCCTCCTACTGGAAATAGTGAAATTAATGTACCTCTTGGAATTGTTTATTTTTTCATGATAAATACTCCTAATAATCAGTAATTAAATAGTAGGTAAAATTTACTAACTTGTGAAAATATTAACA
>NZ_JBHJTJ010000097.1:0-6516 GCF_042267765.1 Gottfriedia sp. NPDC056225
AACATTTTCATATCAATTTTACTATATTTTCCAAATTATTACACTAACTTAATTCAATTCTACTAGAAAACTGAGATTTTATCAAATTTCTCTTATCTTAATTTAATCTCTTTTTAATTTTTAATCTAAAAATTTACCATTAATTCATTGTCAAACAAGCAAAAAGTCGTGTATTTTCTTATTCGCTCTTAAACCTTTTATTTTCAAGTAAAAAAGTAGGAAAAATGTTTTAATTTTATCAAGACTTTTGTTTACGAAACTGTTCGTTTTGTTTATGATAAAAGATGAATAATTTGGTAATTTAATTTATTTTCTAATAATTGATGAAAATGCTTTCAAATCATTATTTTTGAAAGGGATTTTACATTATTTGTATAATCGGCCTTGATTATTACTAAAATAAGTTAGTAATTTATGTTGAAGAAGTGAGGTAAATTCATTGAAAACTAAAGTAAATCCTAAAGCAGTAATCGTAATTTTTGGCGCAACAGGAGATCTTGCAAAAAGAAAGCTTTTTATTTCAATATATAGATTATTTTTAAGTCAAAAAATTGATGAAGGCTTTGCGGTTGTAGGTGTTGGTAGAAGACCTTGGTCAAATGATGAGTTTCGTGAAACTGTGAAAAAATCAATTAAATCAATTGCGACTTCTGATGAAGAAATTGAAAGCTTTTTATCTCATTTTTATTATCATCAATTTGAAGTATTAGAAGCATCATCATACATAGAATTAGGCAATTTATTAACAAACTTAGATAACCATTATTTAATTCCTGGTAACCGTATCTTCTTCCTGGCAATGGCACCTGAGTTTTTCGGTACAATTGCTCAGCAGTTAAAAAAGAATGGTTTAGCCGATACAGAAGGCTGGAGTCGAATTGTTATCGAAAAACCATTTGGTCATGACTTGCCTAGCGCTATGGAATTAAATGATGAAATTCGTGAAGCATTTTCAGAAAATCAAATTTACCGTATTGACCACTATTTAGGTAAAGAAATGGTTCAAAATATCGAAGTAATCCGTTTTGCGAATGCGATGTTTGAGCCGCTTTGGAATAATCGATTTATTTCCAATATCCAAATTACTTCAAGTGAAATTCTTGGTGTTGAAGACCGTGGAAAATATTACGAGAATTCTGGTGCTTTGAAAGATATGGTTCAAAATCATATGCTTCAAGTTGCAGCTTTACTTGCTATGGAGCCTCCTATTAAATTAACAACAGAAGAAATTCGTAGTGAAAAAGTTAAAGTATTTAAGGCTCTTCGAAAAATTGAAGAAAACGAAGTTAAAGATTATTTTGTTCGTGGACAATACGATGCTGGTGTAATTAACGCTGAAGAAGTACCTGCATATAGAAATGAGAGCAATGTTGATCCAAATTCACAAACTGAAACATTTGTTGCAGGAAAACTTTATATCGACAATTTTAGATGGGCAGGTGTTCCATTCTATATTCGAACAGGAAAACGAATGGCTACAAAATCTACGAAGATTATTGTACAATTCTCAGATATACCAATGAACCTTTACTACAATACAAAAGAACCAATGTCACCAAATTTATTGATTATACATATTCAACCAGATGAAGGCATTACCTTACAATTAAATGCAAAAAGATCTGGCTCTGAAGGTTACACAAAACCAATTCAATTAACTTTTAATAATAATTGTGTTGATTGTATAAATACCCCTGAAGCATACGAGCGATTAATTTATGATTGTATGTTAGGTGATGGAACAAACTTTACCCATTGGGATGAAGTAAAATACTCTTGGAGCTTTGTTGATGTGATCTCTAAAGCTTGGGACCAAAATTTAGCACCCCTTACAACATATAATTCTGGTTCAATGGGACCAAATGAAGCTGATACTTTATTGACAGTTGACGGTCATAAATGGTGGCCTGTTTCTGATCGATTAAATGAACACAAAGAATGAAATTAAAGACTAAAAAAGTTACCCCCTCTTAATGTAGAGGGGGTAACTTTTTTAGTTCAGGAACAAATTAAAACTTAAAATTAAGTCCATTGAGTATGGAATTTACCTTCTTTATCAATTCGTTCATAAGTATGTGCACCAAAATAATCTCTTTGTGCTTGAATTAAGTTTGCTGGAAGCGTTTCAGTACGATAACTATCAAAATATGCTAATGCAGCTGAGAAACATGGAATTGGTACACCAGCCTCTATTGCTACAACGCTAATTTTACGTAATGCGCCTTGATAGCTCTCTACAATTTCTTTGAAATAAGGATCAAGTAATAAGTTTGAAAGATTCGCATCAAGATCATATGCTTCTTTAATTTTTTGTAAGAATGCCGCACGAATAATACATCCGCCTCTAAAAATCATGGCGATCTCACCGTATTTTAAATCCCAGTTATACTCATCAGATGCAGCTCTTAGTTGTGCAAATCCTTGAGCATAAGAGCAAATTTTACTCATATAAAGTGCTTTACGAACATCTTCAATCAGTTGCTCTTTATTTCCAGTATATGAGCTAGTTGACGGACCAGATAATAACTTACTTGCTTTTACTCGTTCCTCTTTCATTGCTGAAATAAATCTTGCAAACACAGACTCAGTAATAATTGAAGTAGGTACGCCTAAATCAAGTGTGCTTTGACTTGTCCATTTACCAGTTCCTTTTTGTCCTGCTGTATCTAAAATAACATCAACAAGTGGTTTACCTGTCTCTTCGTCAGTTTTTGTAAAAATATCAGCCGTTATTTCGATTAAATAACTATCTAATTCACCTTTATTCCACTCGCTAAATACTTGGTGTAGCTCATCGGCACTTAAGCCAAGAACATTTTTTAATAAAAAGTAAGCTTCTGAGATTAATTGCATATCTCCATATTCAATTCCATTATGAACCATTTTAACGTAGTGACCTGCGCCATCTGGTCCAATATAGGTTGTACAAGGCTCATTATTGACTTTTGCAGAAATAGCTTCAAATATCGGTTTTACTAGTTCAAAAGCTTCTTTCTGTCCGCCAGGCATGATTGAAGGCCCCTTTAAAGCACCCTCTTCTCCACCAGAAACGCCTGTACCAATAAAATGAATTCCACTATCAGACAACATTTTATTTCTTCTTTGAGTATCTTTATAATATGTATTTCCACCGTCAATTAAAATGTCACCTTTATCTAGGTGTGGTAATAACATTTCAATAGTTGAATCAGTTGGAGCACCAGCTTTTACCATAATTAATATTTTACGTGGTGTTTCAAGAGAATTTATAAATTCTTCGATCGAAAATGCTCCTACTACATTTTTTCCTTCTGCTTCTTTTAAAAATTCTTCTGTTTTTTCAACTGATCGGTTATATACAGAAATTGAGAAACCTCTACTTTCAATATTTAAAGCTAGGTTTTTCCCCATTACTGCTAAACCAATAACGCCTATTTGTTGTTTAGCCAATTCAATTAGTCCCTTCTAATTAAAATTTGCAAAAGTTTAGATACATCATAATTGTAAAATATTTACTATAATTAATATATCCTTCGATTAGTTCTGCTATCCTGTTAATTACCCAAAAAAGCATCTGACTAAGCAAAAACCTTGCATACCATAAACTTAAGGTCAATAATGATATTATCACAACTAGTGCGATGAATAAATGTAAACATCAAATGTTCATTAAAATTTTATAATTTGAAAAGAAGTGAAAAAATGGTATTAAAATACAACAATAATAAGTGGATTCAATTATTTCTTACTTTAATCATTGCAATTATTGGCGGAATGATTTTTCAATTAATTAACCTACCAATCCCTTGGCTTTTAGGTCCAATGTTTTTTGTACTTATTTTTTCTAAAATTAAAGGAATAAGCTTATATTGGCCAAGTCAAATTCGTGATTCTGCGATGATTATAATCGGTTATACGATTGGGCTATCATTCACTGCTTCAACTTTTATACAAATCGGACATCAATTAACATCTATGCTTTTGATGACATTCCTTCTAATTCTTTTTACGATTACAATTTCAATAATTATTTCAAAACTATTTAATATACATTATCCTACTGTTTTATTAGGAAGTATCCCCGGTGGCTTAAGCCAAATGATCGCCCTTGCAGAAGAAATAAAAGATGTTGACTTTACGATTGTGACTTTCCTACAAATTTCGAGACTTATGATGATTATTTTTATGATACCCCTACTAATTTTCAGCCCTTTTTTTAATACTCATAAAAATGCAATTTCAGAAGCAATTCATCACTCTTCAGCAAGCTGGCATGACTTATTCCCAAATATATTTATTTTTGCGATTGCTTGTACTTTACTTGGAATATTGGGGAAGAAAATTAATTTTCCAACCGCATTACTATTAGGTCCGATGGTTGCCTCAATAATTCTTAATTTATCTGGACTACATGGCCCTGCATTACCATCTGTTATTTTGAATTGCTCTCAGCTAATGATGGGAAGTTATATTGGTCTATTATTGAAACCAGAAAAATTAGCAAACAAATTAAAAATAGTTTTAGTTTCAATCTTAAGTGGCGTAATTTTATTAACCTTCTCACTTTTATCTAGTATCTTTTTAACACATATTCACACCATTGATCATATAACCGCCCTATTAAGTCTAGCACCTGGCGGAATGGATCAAATGGCACTTATTGCAAAAGAAGTAGACGCGGATATCACTGTCATTATGTGCTATCAACTATTTAGAACACTTTTTATCTTTATCGTAGTACCCTATTTATTAAGATATATTTTTAGGGCGAGAATACAGGAAAGTAAGCTCAAGCGAATCAGCAATGAATAAGAAAAAGCAAGGGGAGTTACTTTCCCTTGCTTTTTCTATTCTTCGTAAATCATTTTCTTTGTCATCCCACCATCAACAATAATATTTTGACCGTTAATGAAGCTGTTATCTGGATCTGCTAAATAAATACAAGCTTTAGCTATATCTTCGGGTTTACCAACTCTGTTCGACCAATGTTGAAGATGGTCAGTTTCTTTTAACTCCTCATAATGACTAACCTCAATCCATCCGGGGCTAATGCAATTTACTGTTATACCATTTGGTTGTAATGATGCAGCTAATGAATGGGTAATTGATACAATTCCACCCTTAGATGCTGCATAAGCCTCTGAATTCGGCTCCGACATCATTGCTCTAGTTGATGCCATATTTATGATTCTTCCTCCATTTCCCATCACTTTGGCAGCTTCTCTGGATGATATAAAAACACTTCTCAAGTTTGTATTGATTACTCTTTCCCATTCATCCGTAGTTAAGCTCAAAAATGGCTTAAAAACAGAGATTCCTGCATTATTAATTAAAATATCAAGTTTAGAAGTTTGAGCGATTACACTGTTAATAAGATTTATTATATCTTCTTCGATCCCAACATCTGTTTTATGAAATAGTGCTCTTCCACCATTACCCTCAATTTTCTGTACTACTTTTTTTCCTTTTTCCCCGTCAATATCAGCAATAAAAACCATTGCTCCTAATTTTCCAAAAGCAAGAGCAATCCCCTCACCAATACCATTAGCCCCTCCTGTAATGATGACTGATTTACCTTTAAACTTCTCTTCCATAATTACATACCTCATTTAACTATTAGTCTATCTTTATTATTTCCATCCTTAACAAAAAAAGCCGTCTAATGACAGCTTTTCGCTATGATTTATTTTGAATCAAGTTATCTTTACATTGAGATTTTTTCTCATTTAATCCTATTTTTTTTAATAAATAAATCAACATATCTTTTTCAACTGAATTTAATTCGGAAAATAGTTGATGAATCATTTCTCGGTGAACTGGAAAAATGGTACAAATTACGTTCCTACCTTCATCAGTCAAAGCTGCATAGATTACTCTACGATCTTTAGGACAATGCAATCGTTTAATATATCGCCTTGCCTCTAGTTTATCTAAAACATAGGTCATGTTCCCGCTTGAAATTAATATTCTTTTACCAATTTGTTGGATTGGCTGATCGCCTTTATGATATAACAACTCTAAAACTGCAAATTCAGTTAAGTTTAATCCAAAACACTTTATATTATTAATTGAAGAATCAGTTATAAATCGATTTGCCCTACTAATTTCTGAAAATAATTGGAGCGAGTTAGTTATTGAAATTTTATCATTTTTCATCATATCAACTCCTTTCAATTACCTTGAATTAAAGGTAATTTTAAAGTATTCTTTGGGAGTAGTCAATGTCCTATTATTCGTTTAATAAAATAATATTGATTCTATAACTAGTTTTCAGTTTACATAATATTATTATTTAATTTCCGTAATTCAAATTTGTTAATTATCAATAATCCCTATCTAAAAAAAACATTAAATTATCAATCTGTTTTCTATTAATCATTCTTTAATATTTAGTCTCTGTTTAATTAAAATGTTGATTTTTAAACTAAAAAAAGACTGTCAGTATTGATATTATCCCTTTATAGTAGACACGGGAAAAAGCCTATCCCTTATAATGGATAGGTAATCTACTATAGGGGGATTTATTATGCCTTTAAA
>NZ_JBHJTJ010000098.1:0-6460 GCF_042267765.1 Gottfriedia sp. NPDC056225
TTATTAGTAAAACGATATCACCTATTGCCCCAATGCAAAAAAATATAAAATAATAACTTGCTTTTGTAATTTCTTTATTGAAAAGTTCTTTAATTGCTTGAACAAATATTTGTTCAAATTTAAACCAGCTTAAAATCCAAGCAATTATTAAAAAGCTTACAATTGTCATAATTATTTAGATCCTTCCTATTCCTCATACTAAAAATCCCGCTGCAAACATTTAATATTTTTAATGAAAGTGAATCATTAAACTTGAATAAATTACGCAACTTTTACCTATTCATTTAAAACTAGTTCTCAATTATATCATATTTATTTTCTTCTTAGACAAACTCTCGTACCATCTGTTAATTCAATAAGAAAACTCAATTACTATTCGTAAGCTTGTTAAAAAATCGAGTCCAATCAATTTTATTCTTATTGTTTAAATTCTTCTAATCTCTGAAGCTGTACTCCCTTGTCATCAAAGTTTTCCTCTGCCAACCACTTAGTTAATGCCTGATTATGTATTGGCCATTCTTCTATAAGCATTGAGAACCAGCTAGTGTTTCGTGAACGGTTTTTATAGATAACAGCATTTCTGAAAGTACCTTCATACGTAAAGCCTAAACGTTTTGCTGTTTGAATGGATGGAGCGTTAAGAGAATCACATTTCCATTCATAGCGTCGGTACTTTAGTTCATCAAATACATACATAGCTAATAATTGATGTGCTTCGGTAGACATTCTTGTTCTTTTTAACCCATCTGAAAAATTAACATTTCCTACTTCGATTACCCCATTTTCCTGATTGATCCTCATTAAGCTAAATATTCCAAGTGGTTTGTCTGTCTCTTTATTTATTACGACATAAAAGATGTTTATGCTACTTTCTATTTTTTTTAATAATGTTTGTTCAAAAGCCTCATAATTTTGAGGTGGTTCGTCGGATAAATATGTCCAATTACTTGGGCTGGAATTTTTATAAGCGTTATAGAGCTCTTTCGTGTGTGTAACTGATAATCTTTTGACAATCGTATACTTTCCGACATAACACATATCAGTTGGAAGTTTTCTTTTCTCCCAATTGGTCAACTCTTCACCAACCGGTTGATTGTATTCGTTTATTCTCTGATTCATTTAATTACCCCATTTCATTATTTAATTTTATTACAGTTTAACTTAGTAATAATAATTAATCTGATCTTTCATAATTTATTCAGCGATTTACGCGATTAATGAACTTACTAAACTATACATATATTTCTAAAAAATATCGACCATACAGACGATCGATTTGTTCATCAAATAGATGCGATAGTTGATCAAGAAAAACAAATATCCTTCTGTATAAAAAAGGATATTTGTCTAGTACAGACGCGGATAAATGTGAAATAAAAAACTTACCTTATAGCGAGTTAAATGTTTTTTAACATTCTTATGTTGTTAAAAGATTGAGCATTCCAATCTTTTGCCCACCAGCTAAAATTGCAGTAATTGATAATTCTAATACAATTTTCTTCATATGGATTCTCCCTCAAATCTACTAATAATAATAATTTACCATAAATTTCCAAACACTTATGAAACTAACCTGCCGTTTTTTAAAATAATAGATTTCCTTACTACCATCCAATAAAAGAAAAAGAGAATTAGCAAATCATCAAAAAGCAAAAAAAAAGAGAAGGAACAAAGCAATTCCTTCTCTTTTCATAAATCATCAATTTTTCGTAATTGTTAATTGATACTGATCATAGTCAGAAATACCTTTCGCTTCTTCTACGCGTATATAGTAAGTTCCTTTTTTCAACCTAATTTGGCCAACTTCGGGATCGTCATATGTGTAGCGGTTGAATGTGCCTAAATTTTTACCTTTAGAGTCATAGAAAGTTATCTTACCATTCATTCCAGACATAGGCATTTCAAGGTTGTATGAAACATATCGGTCTTTATCATTTACAAATTTAAAATAATCTTTATCACCATTTGCGACATTTGCGTTTAAATAGCCTAAACCGATATATGTGTTTTTACCAATATATCTTAATGGTAGTCTGATTGAAGGAATACCATTTGTATATTTCGCTTTAGCATCTTCGTCAGCTCGGTTCAGTGAATAAAAACGGAATATATATTCGTGAAGATTTGCAATATCTGGGTAAGAATTAGCTATTTCAAAGAAATAACCATGATTCGGTTTAGCTTGGAATGAACTTTTTGTGATGTCGCCATAATTTTGATAATAGCTTGCTTTCTCACGTTCTGTTCCATCTAATCTTTTATTTCCATTTGTATCTTCATAGACTGTAATGTTTACTGGTAGGTCATTAAATAGACTTGAGTACATCCCCCCTGATTGGGTTGGATCTACTGGTAACGCCATAAATTCGAATCCTTTTAGAACTGTAGATGTACTAGTATTTTTAAAGTAGAAATAGTCTTCATCAGAAGAACTTGAGAAATTACCATATTGTATCTCATCATAACTTTTAAGAGTTTTAGCAGAAGCGAATGAATTATTCGGTTCATATTTGTCTTTTGCTATACCTTCTCCACCTTGAAATGTTAATTGATAAGGCTCATCTAATGCACCACCTACTGATGAAACACGGAAATAATACGTTTTGTTACTATCGAGTAAAGCAAACAGATCTTTATTATTATCTGTATAATCACGATCTTGGAAAGTAGTGTAATAATTAAATGTTTTTGTTACATATTCAAAAGCACCTGTGTTCGAATTGTAAACATACGCTTGAGCATCAAACTGTTGATTTTTATTACCATTAATATTTAAATGAATAAACTCATTTTTACTTGGAGTGTACTTATACCAATCTACATCATTGTTATCTTGCATATAAGCCAATGGCCTTTTTCCATATCCTGTGATTGGAATTGCGTTTTTTAGCACTTGTTGAACATCCTCTGGATCCATTCCAGTCGTCACATCATCAATTGGTGTTGAATCATCTAATTGATTTATTAAGCCGTTTGATAAATCTAGCTGTTTAAATGTATTGACCAATCCGTCTTCATCAGCTGGTAAGTCTAGTTTTGACATCTTAAATGCTACTTTTTCAAATGAGCCTGGAATAATATATGGTGCATCTGGTTGTTCATCGTATAAAGGTAATGAAAAGACTGAGATTGGAGCACTTGATAGTTCAATAATATAATCTGTGTCCTTCTTTAGTGTAACCGCACCTTTTTCTCCTTCACTTTTCCCGTTATGATCGATTGAAACGAGTGGTAGTGGTTGTTTTGCATTAGATGTGTTTATATATTCATCCCATTTATCTTTTGTATATACAGTGATAGAAGTATTTAGTCCAGGAATTGAACCCATTGATAATAAGATTTTTTCATCTTCAGTTGGTCTGTATGAAATATATCTAGCCCCAGTATTTCCCTTATTAAATAGAAGGAATGAATCATCATTTAGACTAGTTGCATCAAAAGGTAAGGACGTAACTTCAATTGGATTGTTTTTTGCCCCAGTTTCTTCATTAATATTTAGTTTCTTTTTAATTGATAAACTAAAAGTAGAGCTACCTTTTGAACTATATCTTGAGTTTTTATCCATAACTTCAATGACAAGTGTTCCATCCTTTGGAGCAGTGTAAATGGTCCCTTCAGCAATTCCAGCAAGTACATCATCAATAATTAGTGGCTTAGAAGATGTTTTACTAGTTCCTTCATAGAAGCGAAGCGAAAGCTGATCATCGTAATTTTTTGCCATTTTTAACGTAAGACCTACATCTTCTCCTGCCTTTAAATTTAATTTATATCGATTAATTTGATGTGGTTTTGTAATTGTTCCTTTATATGAAGCCTCTCCATTTTCAGAAAGCTGAACAGCAGCTGCACTATCTATAATCGCTGAAGCAGATGGCTTTTTATATGAAACTAGTTTTTTCATATCATATTTTAAAGCTTTTACCGGATCGACAACACCATAACCATAATATATATCATATCCGGATGATCCTTTATCAGTGGCCGTTTCTTCAAGAATTTGTTCTATATCATAAGATGAAAGATTCGGATACTTTGTTTTTAATAGTGATGCGATTCCCGATACAACCGGTGTTGCCATTGATGTACCACTTAAATAATAGTATGTACTACCAATTGTTGGAGCATAAATCGTACTATAAATGAACTCTCCAGGTGCAACTACATCCACACCAGGACCGTATGTTGAAAATGAAGCAAGATGTTTTTCACTATCTGTTGCACCAACGGAAATAACTCCATCGTATGATGCTGGGTAGCTATATTCATTTGTGCCACTATTTCCTGCAGCTGCAACAACAACAACGCCTTTGCTGATTGCATATTGAATTGTATCATCAAGTAACTGACTATACATTGTACCACCAAGGCTCATATTTATTACTTTCGCACCTTTAGAAACAGCATAAAGAATCCCTTCTGAAATCGAATAGTCTGAAGTGTATTCATTCCCATTAAAAACATCTACAGAAAGAATTTTAGCATTAGGATTAATACCATATGCGCCTATTTTATTATCCTTTTTTGCAGCAATAATACCTGCGACATGAGTTCCATGAAAGTCTCTTACAGCTTGTGTTGCTGGATCAACTATATTATATGAACCAAGCAGTTGACCTGTTAAATCAGGATGACTTCTATCTACGCCTTGATCAATTACAGCAACAGTAATTGCTTTTTTAGCAACAAGTTTTTGTGCAGCTGAAATGTTTAGCTGACTTAAATGATACGCCTCATCTTCTTTAGGATTTGCTGCACTTGACATTAATTTATATTGAACGCTTGGAGAAACTGATTTAATCGTTCCGTATTGATTATAAACACTAAGAGCAGTTGATAATTTTTTACCATTTTTTAATTTAACGATATCATAACCTAGAGACGGAAAAGACTTTACAACACTCATTCCAGCACGATCATGTATCGAATTAGAAACAAAGCTATTATATTTTACAACATATGTAGAATCGCTAATTTGCTCTTTATTTGTAAGGAAAGGCAGTGGAGCATGTTGATTCAAAAATTTTGTTTTACTAGTATTCTTTACTGCAGCGTCAGTCGGGGTATGTGTTAGCATACTTGCTGCTAAAGAAAAAACTGCGCTAAATTTCATTATTTTTTTCAAGAAGAATCCTCATTTCTGGTTTTTTAATAGATTCGTAGATTAATCATTATAAAAAAGGTAAAAGATGAAATAGTATTTTATAGATTGTAACACTATGATCTATGGTTAATTTCATTATACCGTTATGTAATTACAGAAATTTGTCATACTATGAAAGAAAAGAGAAAAAGAAGAGAAAATTTAAAATATAATGACAAAAGATAACTCTGAATTACATATTGAAACAAACCACTTCCCCTTAGTTGAGTGATCATTTTTAATGTAAACGAAGGATGAAAAGCATCTTTAAAAGAAAAATACAATTCTATCATTCTCTTTTTTCCATTTAATACTTTATATAATTTATTCACTAAAATAATAATACTATTTATTTGTAACATTAGGGCATTAGTTGCTAACATTATATAATTTCAATTTAATCTAATTGACTATCATAAGCTTTTAAGCCAGTTCTTATAGTAATTTCGTTGTTCAAGAATGGTCACAAAATTTAAAGTATCATCACAATCAAAAATATCAACTAAATCCTCATATAAGGCTTGTTTTCCAAAACTTAATTTATAAGCTAAACGTCCACTCCCCATTGATTGTGTCATTGGAGATGGGTATACATTTAAAGCAGATCCATTGCAAAGAATTTGGATGCTCTTTTCTTCCAAATACAGTCTGAATTTTTCTAATGCCTCAAAAAAGCTATCTCCAATATAACTTCTTTCCTGTTGTTCAAAATTAATTTTCAGCATTACCATCTCTTCATCATTTGGTGTTTCTTCAAATAATTCAATTAGAATCTCTTCTATTTTATTTTCTTTCCAAACTAACTTAACAAATTTCTCCTCTTTTAGCGTTGAGAACACCTCAATTATAACTAACTCCAGAATATCTATTAGACTAATTATATCATTCCTTGTACTACTAATCTCTCATTCTTTTTTGTTAATTACTTCATAAAAATCTCTTATATAAACGTTAGATAGACATTTTTGATTTGATATCGTTTTTCCATCTGATTCCCAATGACTGTTTCACGCACAATGTTAAAAGTTGGAATCCCAGATAGAATAAAGACCATGCTCATAAATATTGTAATCGGTTTCATTTTTTTCATAATACTCTCCTTTTACGAAACAAATCTTATTTTAATAACAAATACAGCCCAAACTTATAATAATTTAATAAACAATCTAAAGTATGTCCCTCTCACATAGAATAATGAGAACTAGCAATGATAATCAATTGATTAATATTTTATACTTTCTTATTAAACTAAAATGACATATTGCTGCTACTTTAATGGAATATCAAAATTAATTTTCTATTAAAAAGAAAAATAAAAAA
>NZ_JBHJTJ010000099.1:0-6244 GCF_042267765.1 Gottfriedia sp. NPDC056225
AGTTTAAAGAAATATGTATAGTTCACAAATCGTTAATTTGAGGCTTTCCGAATACAATTATAAATCGGTTACAAAGCATTAGGAATACTTTTATACAAAATTTATTTGAAAAAGGTTGAATTTAAATTATTATAAAAATTCATATAATTCCAATATTAAAAGTTTTGTTTTTTTAGTAAAACATATAAGGAGATTTAAGAACATAACCAAAAAGAAAAAAGACCACATTTTGTGGCCTAAAGGTATTGAAAAATAAGCTTATCAATTAATAATCAATTTTTCGTAAAGGGAGTATTATAATATTGATTTCCATTACAAGACTCTTAGACTACAATGTTGACTAAGAGTTAAATTTACTTTTTTACAATACTAAAAATAATTAAATTTCTTATTCGCTCAAACTAAGCTCTTATTTGTTTTCCAACACTTTGTCTAGCTTTCTTTTCAGTCATTAAGTATTGTGATAATACAAATGTTATGATCAAAGAAATAATAACAGGAATTGAGCCCATCCAAGTAATTGAACTGATGGACAATTGACTAACTGCAAGTCCTCCGATAGCAGCACCAAAAGCAAAGCCTAATTGCATCATTGATTGGTTTAATCCTAATAAAACATCGGATGATTTTGGTGAAATCGTAGCTAAGTTGAATTGTTGTGTTGCTCCTGATGACCAACCAGCAAATGACCATAATGTAAGAATAATGATTACAGTATTAATTGAACTAGTTATAAAAGTTAATAAAATGATTGATAAAATATTAAGTACAAGTCCTCGTTTTAAAGTAAGTGTAATCCCCCACTTGTCTGCACTAAATCCGCCGAACTTAGATCCAATTAAACTTGCTATTCCTAGTATTAGTAAAGCAAAACTTAAAACGTGATCGCTCATTCCAGTAGTTTGAACAAGATAAGGTGATAAATAAGTAAAAACAATTCCGTACCCGCTCATTAAGAAAAACGTAATGGATAGAGCTAATGCAATTTTTGGTTTTTTAAACATTCCAATTTGCTGTAATAATGGAATTGGTTGATCACCGTGAGTTTTTGGGATTGTTTTAATAATAACTACTAAAGCAAGTAGTACGAATATTGCAACTCCAAGAAAGACTAATTTCCAATCATATGCAGATGCAACAAATCTCCCAATTGGAACACCTATAATTAATGAAGCTGTAAACCCCATGACAACTGTTGCAATGGAACTTGCCTTTTTATTTGGTTGTGCAATTTTAGCAGCTAAGCTTAGTACTGTTACAACTGTAACACCAGCACTTAAAGCCATAACGATGCGTGCAACCATAAATAAACTGTACCCTGGTGCGATCATTGCAATTAAATTTCCTACTATAAATACGCTTAAAGAAAATAAAAGTAACTTTCGGCGTTCCATTTTTGCAAATACCGCCATTAATATTGGTGTACCGATTGCATAGATTAATGAATAGACAGTAATTAATTGGCCTGCCGCTTCAATGGATATACCTAGTTGATTTGCTATTTTATCTAAAATACCAGATATAACGTACTGTGAAGTTCCAACTAAAAAACTAATCATTGCTAAAATATAAATTTTCCCATTAGTAGACATAATTTAATTCCTTTCGAATTAATTTCGTATTTCTATAAATACCGAAATAAAGATTTTTAGAAAAGGAAGCTACTAATAAGCTTCCTTTTTATTTACAAAAATTAGATTAAACTATTTAGATGCTTTTTAGCATCATATTCTTCAATTTCTTCGCCATTTTTCAAACGGTGTAAAAGATCTGGATTAGAAATTAATGGACGGCCGAACGCAGCAACATCGATTGTTCCTTCAATTATAGCTTTTTCTGCCATTTCAGGATCTATTGTTCCTACTCCAACAATCGCTCCATCCCAGTATTTTCGTACAAGCTGATGCATCGTTTTACCATCTGCAAGTACACGATCAAATTGCATAATTGATGGATGTAATAAAGTTGCACCAACTTCTTTGAATGCTTCAATAAACGTGCGAATAGCGTATTCAGGATCCTCCCACATATATCCTGGAATATCAGCTTTATGTGCAGAAAAGCGAATCATCGTTCTCTCAGTACCAATTGCTTCGATAACAGCTTTTATAACTTCTTTCATAAATGTTAATCTTTGTGGGAGATCGCCACCATATTGATCGGTACGATTATTTGTAATATCAGAGTTAAATTGA
Organism: Gottfriedia sp. NPDC056225; assembly: GCF_042267765.1. Taxonomy (NCBI): domain Bacteria; kingdom Bacillati; phylum Bacillota; class Bacilli; order Caryophanales; family Bacillaceae; genus Gottfriedia; species Gottfriedia sp. NPDC056225. Next base: position 2,196 of record NZ_JBHJTJ010000099.1, read on the forward strand.
TCGATTAAGTATCCGTGTGCAGCATGAATTTCAACACCATCAAAGCCCGCTTCAATTGCATTTTTAGCTGATTGAGCATATTGATTAATTACTTCTTTAATATCCTCTAACGTCATCGCTTCAGGAATATCATATGGCTTACGATATCGAGAAACTAAACCTTCTGCACGAATTGCTGATGGTGCTTGAGGTGGCATGTTTCCAGCTAGCTCGTGATGAGATAGGCGTCCTACGTGCCAGATTTGTGAAATCATTGTGCCTCCTTCTTTATGAACAGCATCAGTTACCTTTTTCCAAGCATTAATTTGCTCCTTAGAATAAATACCTGGAACACCAGGGTAACCTTTACCGCGTGGACTAATAACAGTACCTTCAGAAATAATCAATCCAACTCCATCAGCAGCTCGTTTGCGATAATATTCAACAACATCATCTCCAACTACACCAGTTTCATCATCTGCAAAGCATCTTGTCAATGGAGCCATTGCTGTACGACTTTGTAAATTCAACGCACCTATTTTAACAGATTCAAAAAGCTTACTTTCTGATCCATTTTGTAATTTTCCCCAACTAGTTTTTTCTTTACTTTCTAAACTCATATTCAGTTCCCCCTTTTATTATTCGGTATTTCTATAAATACTGAAATAATAAATAAAATTTTACCGCTTTATTTTTAAAGTAAAGCGGGTGCATATTTTTCCAAAACTTCTCTTTGTAAACTATAGTATCTGAAAGTACCTTCTTTGCGGACAGTAAGTAAGCCGCAATCAAGTAATGGTTTTAAATGATGTGTCAATGTAGAATTCGCCGATACCTTTATTTGATTCTTCATTTCAAGACAAGCTAATTCCGATTGCTTAGCAAGTGCTTTTACAATTTGCAATCGAGTTGATTCTCCTAATGCTTTATATACCCTTACTGCAATATCATCGTTCACCACTATGACCTCCTTTCAAAGACCAGCTCTTATTTCAGTATTTCTAGAAATATTGTATTTTAATTTATTCGTAAAGTCAAGGTTGGTGATTTTCTTTTTTTAAGAGAATTTATATTTGTGTGAAATGCGAACAAAATATGAATTTTGTTGATAAAGTCATGAATTTTATTGATATACTGCTGATTTTTGTTGATATAAGGCTAATTTTTGTTGATATAAGTCTAATGTTTGTTGATATAAGGTTAATGTTTGTTGATACGCTGCTAATTTTAAATGATACGCTGCTTATTTTTATTAATATTTGGCATAAATCACTGACTTTCGGGCGTATTACATATTCTTTGCGTTATTTTTTCATAACTCACAAATATTTACGTTTATTTCATAATCATTTTATGTAAGTAATCGATATTCTTCCGTAAACAACTAATATTTGTGCGTAAGCAGATGAACTTTTAATACTTAAAATACAAAATTCCACAAGGATTAACCTTGTGGAATTTTTCACTAATTGCCCAATTCATTTAAATTAGTAGATTAAATAAAGTAGGGTTGTTATTGATTTCCATGAATTGAATTTCATGACAAATCATTCGCTCAATCAACGCTTTATAATCTGATTTGTTTGCTAATTCAATTCCGACTAATGCTGGGCCATTGTCCTTATTGTTTTTCTTAGTGTATTCGAATCTAGTAATATCATCATTTGGCCCCAATACTTTATCAAGGAACTCACGTAATGCACCAGAACGTTGTGGGAAGTTGATGATGAAATAGTGCTTTAATCCTTCATGTATTAAAGATCTTTCTTTAATTTCTTGAAGTCGGTCAATATCATTATTTCCTCCAGAGACGATACAAATGACGTTTTTACCTTTTATTTCATCTTTAAATAATTCTAAAGCTGATATCGACATTGCCCCAGCAGGTTCAGCAATGATCGCGTTTTTATTATAAAGTTCTAATATGGTTGTACAAATCTCACCTTCTGGAATAGCAACAACTTGATTGAGTACTTCCCGACAAATTTCATAAGTTAAATAGCCAACTTGGCCAACCGCTGCGCCATCAACAAACTTTTCAATAGAAGGTAATGAAACAACTCTTCCATTTGCAATTGATTCTGCCATTGACGCCGCACCCATTGGTTCAACTCCAATTACTTTCGTTGAAGGACTTATACCTTTTATGTATGTGCCAACACCAGAGCTTAATCCACCGCCGCCGATCGCAACGAATAAATAATCTACTGGACGATCAATTTCATTTAATATTTCAACAGCTACTGTACCTTGACCTGCAATAACATCTGGATCATCAAATGGATGAATGAATGTCATTTGATTTTCATTACAATAAGTTTGAGCATTTTGATGAGCAATATCAAATGTATCACCGATTAAAATAACTTCAACAAATGGACCCCCGAAGAATTTCACTTGAGATACTTTTTGATTTGGTGTAGTTGATGGCATGAATATTTTTGCATAAACCTGTAATTGATTACATGTGTATGCCACCCCTTGAGCATGATTGCCCGCACTAGCACAAACAACTCCTTTTTGTCTTTCATCATAAGACAAATTGCTAATTTTGTAATATGCACCTCTAAGCTTAAATGAACGGATTATTTGTAAATCCTCTCGCTTTAAAAATACGTTACAATCATATTTTTCACTTAGCATCGTACTAATCTGCAAAGGTGTCTTGTTCGTAACTTCTTTCAACGTATTATAGGCAACTAAAATATCCTCGATTTTAACAGTACTTTTTACTTTCTCCATATTACTACCTACCCTTTGCAATTTTTTATATAAATTTCATTATAGTAAAATTCAACTAATAAATAAACAGAAAATTCAATATTTTAATTAAAGTTTTATGTCTTTTTACATTTTTGCAGAATTTTACGTTAATTTATCTTTCGTTCTATTTAGAATTAATACATTAGTTATCATTTTAAGTAGAATATGCTATGATTTTTATATTAAATAAATAGATATTAGGTGATTTATAAATATGGAAAATCAATCTTTATTATTAATTGATGGCTTTAACTTATTAAGTAGAGGTTATTTTGCAACTTCTTATGGTAGAAGCGATGAGCAGCTTTCTAAAACGAAAGATGGAGTTTATATAAATGCATTAAGAGTATTTATCCCAAAGCTTTTTAACTTAATTAAAGAACATGAAATTACTCATCTTGCAGTTACTTGGGATGTTAAGCGTGAAGAAACTGATCGTCGAAATAAATATGATTTTTATAAAGCGACTCGTGGAGAACTACCATCGCCACTTATTGAACAATTTTTCACTTTAAAAACAGCACTAGAAGTAATCGGCATTGCTCAACTGGAAATGGCACCTTACGAAGCTGATGACTTAATTGGCACTTTATCAAATCATTGGTCTAATTCTGTTAAAAATAAATGCTATATTTATAGTAATGATCGAGACCTGCTACAATTAATTAATGAACATACTTCTCAAATCATTGCCCAAAAAACGGGAGAAATCGTTTATTCTTTAGAACACTTTAGTAATGATTACGGAATTCATCCGAAACAATGGGTTGATGTAAAAGCATTATTAGGTGACTCTAGCGATAATATTCCTGGTTGCCCTGGGGTTGGAGAGAAATCGGCAATTCCATTAATTCAAATTTATAACACAGTTGAAGAATTGTATGAAAATATGGATAATCTTGACGCTAAATTTAATCGCTACAAAAAGAAATTAGAAGCTGGGAAAGACTCAACTTTTATTAGCAAAGAGCTATCTGCGATTACAATTGATATTCCTCACTTTGCTGAATATACTTTTGAGGACTTAGAAATTAAGATTGATGAAGAAAAATTATCACTTAAGCTTGAAGAATTAGAAATTCGTGTAAAACGATAATATGACTATTTAAATAGAAGTAAAAAAGAACACTATATATCGATGTAGTGTTCTTTTTAAAATAGGCTCTGTTAAAATAAAATGTTGATATTTGTATATAAAAAAGACTGTTTAAGTTGATATTATCCCTTTATAGTAGACACGGGAAAAAGCCTATCCCTTATAATGGATAGGTAATCTACTATAGGGGGATTTATTATGCCTTTAAAAG
>NZ_JBHJTJ010000100.1:0-6001 GCF_042267765.1 Gottfriedia sp. NPDC056225
GCATTGTATGTTGGAATCGTTTGCGATACATCACTCGCTCCAACCGTTACCGCTAAAGCAGCTGCACCTGGAGATCCAAGAGTTTTTTCATCAGGACCTGCGTTACCTGCTGCGACACAGGCAACAGTACCTGAAAGCATTGCATTGTTAATCGCAATCGATGTCGCTTCAAGTGGATCATTAGCACTAGATCCTAAAGATAGGTTGATAACATCCATTCCATCTTTTACCGCTTTATCGATACCGGCCATAACTGCTTCGTTTGATCCGCTACCATATGGCCCTAAAACTCGGTATACATATAAATCAACGTCTGGAGCTACTCCCATAACGGCTGACGGTGAGTTGTTCTTCTTTTGTGCCCCAATCGAACCAGATACATGTGTTCCATGCTCTGTATAATAAGTTGAACCATTTGCGTCCGTTTCTGCTTGTCCAGAAGCTTTCCAATCTTTATACGTTGTCTCCATCGGATCCGAATCATTATCAACGAAATCGTATCCACCTTTAAAAATTCCTTTTAAATCTGGATGGTTATAGTCGATACCTGTATCAATAACCCCTACTTTGACGCCTTTACCAGTAATATTTTCAGCATGGAGCTTGTCCGCACCAATTTGAGGGAGACTATCATCTACTTTTGTTGGAGTGGATGTTTGCATTTCATCAGCCACTTTTGGCTCATCAAGCTTCACTTGATTATCCTTCCAAACTCGTTTGACAACTCCAGTGGTTAGTAATTGTTGAACTGTTGTTCCTGGCAATGTCATTGCTACACCGTTGAAAGCATCGTTGTATTCTCTTGTAATTTTAGCGTCTTTCATTTTATCTGCTTTTCGTTCATTCTGACTCTTTACTTTATTCCACTCTTGTTTAAATTTAGTATGATCGTTACTTTGTTGTGTTTTTGCGGAAGAAATAGAAAGTTTCTTTCCTTTTAATGCCTGCTTTAAAACCTCTACCTTTGCAGGTGCTTCATTAAATTCAACAATTACATTGACCAATTCAGAAGTTTTTTGGTTTATATCCGGCGAAATAACGAATCCTGGTGACGCATCAAGTTGTTTCAGTGCCATCCTTTGTTCATCTGTTAAACTAGCTAACATTTTCTCTACACTTTTCGAATTATTCTGACTTTTCTCTTCTGCATTCGCCTTATAGTGTATACCCGTCGTAAATAACATACTAGTAATGACCGTGCCCGTTAAAACACGTTTAAGATTTCCTTTTTTCATAACTTTCCCCCTGAATATCAAAATTAGTTAAACCTTTTAAAGTTGCCTTAATATTTTTCGCAATATTCGGAACTCCAAACTCAATGATATAGTTATCATTTTAAAAAATAAATTAAATAATAATGAACCAAGAATAAGTGAAAATTATAGAGTTTACTATGAGTACTACTTTGATCAGAATGGGTACTTTAACTTTTATAAGTTTTAGATGAAATTTAACTACTACTTACTTCATTTGTAGAAGATTATTTAGTGCCTCTTATGTGTTCAGATGATTATATACTAAGTACAGCTTGATCCCGTACTTGTTTAAGAACCAAGGAACAGAACTATGTATGTACTTTAAAACTCAATCCTATTTACACATTTTTTAAAACGGGCTTCACTATTTTTTCATCTCTCTAAAGTTAAAGAAATCATAATAAATTTCTCCCCCCCGTAATCGACTTCCCATCCTAAATTGATTATATGGAAAGTTGATTGCGTTGATATTTCGCAAAATTCTGTCATTTTCTTAATATTTATCGACATAAATTAACAAATAATACCATTTTTTTAATTTAAAAACGATTTTTATTATTAAATTGTTTTTTTATCTCATAAACATTTAATGTTATATGTTATTAGGAATAAAACCGGTCATAAACTATCTTCATCCTCTTAATCTACTAAAATATCAAACTTACAAATGATTTACTCTAAATTTACATCTTGTTTTACTTGAATATGGTAACTTTGTCCGGGGTGCACAATATAAGAATTATGTCATGTAGAAGATGGGACTCTTTCTCTATTGTCATCTCTCCCTTTCCCTCATATTAGCAAATTTACCTTAGATCTCATTCTTACAAAATGAAACCTCTTTTCTCCTATACAATTTATCCAATAAACAAAAAAAGCTTGGTGACTGATCAAGCTATTTGGTTTTGGGTATTAAAATGGGTTATTGGATCGCGCTATTGCATTGCCAAGCTATGCCAAAGAGAAAAATCATTTAATTTAGATTGTTATTTATTGTACTAAATTGTCATTTTCTTATTGATAATCTTTGTATTTATAAAACAATTAGAAAAACCCATTATCAAGATATTTTTATTTTTTCTCTTTATATGAATGTTTCCAACCAGATAAACCTCTTACCCAAGAAATTTCTTTCATAACTTTTCAAAAGAATTTACTTTTACGTATGTTCTATAACTATTTGTAAAAATATAGTAAAAAACAAGTTAAAGGTTGAGGATCATGGTTAGTACTTTAGAAGTCATAATAAGAACATTTTCAGCATTTGTTTTACTTATTTGTATTACTCATTTACTTGGAAAGCAAACGATTTCTAAAATGACTTATCATGATTATATTTCTTCAATTACATTAGGATCTATTGCAGGTAATTTGACATTTAATACATCCATAAAATTTAGTAATTATATTACCGCTTTAATTATTTTCTGTACTTTTTTATTTCTTGCTACCTTAGTTTCTTTAAAAAATAGAAAAGCTAGAGCATTATTCAATGGAGAACCTACTGTTGTCATACAGGATGGAAAAATACTTGAAAAAAATCTGGAAAAGCTAAGAATTTCAATGGATTCGTTAAATCAAGCATTAAGAAGAAGAGATATATTTGATATTGATGAGGTCGAATACGCTATTTTTGAACCTGACGGACATTTATCAATATTAAAGAAACCATCCTATCGATTTGTAACTAGAAAAGATTTTGGGATTTTTAGTCCTTCCCAATCTGCCTTCCCTATTGAAATCATCATGGATGGAAAAGTGATTAATCGAAACCTCACCCAAAACCACCTAACAAAAGATTGGATTATGACTGAATTAGAGCAAAGATGTTTAAGTTTAGCTGATGTTTCGTATTGTGTTCGAGGAACAAATGGACAACTTTATTTTGATTTGTATAAAGATCGGATTGATTCTCCTGTTGATATAGAGTCATAAAGAGTAACGCCCATACTTAATAAATGAACACATAAATCAATTATGTTAGGTAACACTATCCTTGGAGGTGAAGGCACAATGAGTAAAAAATCAACTGGCAGAGGACAAAAAGCTCCAAGTGTAAATCCACAAGGTTATGGTAAGGATGTTGAATTTTCAACCGAGCCCCAAAGTGAATTACAGAATTTAGCGAAAAAGTCGAATAAAAAATAATCTTCGAGTAAAAAAACAGAATAATCAAATTTTCTTAGCGTTCTGTTTTTTAAAACTATTTTATTGTTGAGTTTTTAATTTAGATTTTAGCAAAAATGTTTTCACCATTCACAGTGATTAAAAAAATCGGTAACCTCCTAAGAGATTACCGATTTTATAGATTACTCTAATCCAAGTTCTTGTAAAACACCATCTAATGTTTTACCTTTGTACTTCGTTTTTGCTTTTGGAGAATTTTCATTCCACGGATTTTGCATCATGTAGTTATTAATTACATATTGCATATCTTTTTCATCAACTACACCATCATAATTAATGTCCGCATCACGTTTATTTGTTCCCCAATATGTTTGGATGTATAACGCATCGTTTATATCGATAACATTATCTTTATTCACATCTCCACCAGGAATATACTCATAATTAACTGGTTTCGATGCAGCTGTCACTTTTCCATCTTCTTTATATCCTACTGTAAAGTCTTTTGTAAATGTAAAGTGACCTGGTACATCAATTTTTTGTGTAAATGTGTCATCAGTTAATGGTAATCTCGTTCTGAACGCATATTGTGCTGTGTCAGCATATCCTAGCTGATCCGTTACACCATATTCCTTCCCTTTTGAATCTTTGACGCTAATTTTTGTACCGGCTTTAGTATAGTCAAGTTGTTTCATTTCAGGCTCTAAGCCATTAAATTTCATTAAACCTTCTGCCTGAACTCCGCCTCTCATAAGTGAGTATGTCGGTGTCACAAAGAAATATGGTTGAATACCTTGTGTCGTTACTGTACTATTATCCACATTTGTATAAACAGCGCTAAAGAATCTACTAGCACCATTTGGACTGTAAAAGGCCATTGGAGCTTTGTTGTATAGATCTTTTGCTTTGAATGTTACGTCTACTAATGATGCATCACCAGCAATACCAGTATTCGCAAGGTCACCAGTTGCTGAAGCAGTAATCGTCATTAACGTTTTTCCGCCAGCTTGAGAAACACTCGTATATTGAACATCTAGCTTATCTTTAAATGCAGCATTTGGTTGTACATTTACTGCATCAATGTATTGATTTGGATAAGTAAAACTGAACGTTGCTTTCTTTACATTTGTTTTCACATTTTTTGATGAGAAAGTTAATGTCGTAGAATCGCCCATATTTATACGTTGTTTATCAGCAATTGCCGTTGTATAAGCCGTTCCTTGTCTGACAAAATAGGCATCGATCACACTATCATAATTTCGAACAGTTGATTTACTATAATCTGTGAAGTCATACTCTGTAATGGCATTGACAATTGGGCCAGAAGTCGCTAAAGGTATTTCAGCATTGAAATTTCCTTGTGCGTCCAATGGAATGCTTTTTTCCGCCGAACCATTAGGATTATAATACGTAAAAGTATTATCGCCCTGAGAAGCAGTCATACCTGCTGCCTTCATCTCATCAATATCTTTATCAAATACATTTCCTGATACAGTAACTTTTGTGTCAGTTGAATTTGCAGTTTCGTAAATGCCTCCAGCCTTTACGTTATTCATCGTTACTTTTGGCTCTTTCACTCCGTAGTATACTGGTGTATCGGCTGTGAAATTCTCGCCTTTATCATTCGTTCCTACCATTCGTATTGTATATAATCCTGGATCCGTTTCTTTATAATCAAACGAAATTGGATTATCTGGATTTCCAGTTAATGGATAATATTGACCTTGATTTAGCACGCCTCGGTAATAATAATCCTTATTCTCATCTGCTGCTATTCCATCGGCTGAGCCTAAGAATCCGATTTCTTTGTCGGTTTTTGGATCCACAAGGAAGAATTCAAAATAACGCATATGTGAATTTAATTTAAAGTTAACGCCTAATGACCATCTAGTGTAATTACTTCCTGATTCATATGGTACTGTATAAGCTCCTGAAGGATTAGCTGTTAAATACTCAATACCCTCTTTTACTGTATGAATCGCAAATGGAACTTTATATGTTTCATTCGGATTGTTTTGATTTGTATAAACAATATAACCTTCATATGTTCCTAGTTTTGCAGATTTTGGAACGTTGATTGTTGCATCCATATTTGCACTACTATATTTTTTGACTTTTACAGATGATTTCACATCTAATGTAACGCCGTTTGCTGCAGCATCTTGGCTCACCCTAGAATCATCTGTAGAACGTGCATCTAACGTCTGGAACTGAACCTTTACGTCATATGTCTTATCGACAGAAGATTTATTAAATAAAGTCATTGAACGTGAATCTGTCAGATTTTTCCCTTCAGGAGATTGTTCACCAAAACTAACTGCACCGGTAATGTTTTTAATTTGTTTAATGCCCTTACTTGCTAGCGTTTCCCCACCATAATTTGTTGAATTATCTTTTACTGTTGAAGTTTTATCTTTTACTTGAATCTCTGTTTGTGTATGAACCGCATTGTATGGGTCTACTCGTCCAGCCCCAACTTCATATACACTATATTTATCAGATAGTGGATCAGCTGTGTTCATCAGTGTTGCTTTAACATCTGCAGGCGTCATATCAGGATGAACTTGCTTGATTAGAGCTGCTACCCCTGCAACGTTAGGCGTTGCCATTGATGTACC
>NZ_JBHJTJ010000101.1:0-5870 GCF_042267765.1 Gottfriedia sp. NPDC056225
ATATAACTCGGATATTCCTTGGAATTTTACAGGTACCACTTTTTATTCTAATTTTTAAAGTTTATGGTCGTTTCAAATTTAAAAGTAAAAGAATAAAAATAATGTTAACAATGTTTTCTGGAATTTCATCTACATTAATTATAGGTATGATTTTTGGTCAAGTATTATACAACTAACTGATGCATTAGTTGAACAACAAGATCGGCTGTTTAGTCGATTTTTTTTTATACTTCAAAATGGCAGTTTAGCTGCATAAGGAAGGGACTTATTGGGATTAAATAGAATATATTAAAATGTCTAAAATTTGTTGAAATAAGGAGTTTTATAAATGCTTATTTCAGCCTGCCAAAAATCTAATCAAACTACTGTTACGATGTTAAAAAGTGCAAAATAAAAGACCCCGATTAAGAGATCATTTTCAGCTATTCTAATATTATAAGAAACGTTTTCTTACTTCTGGAGATGGCAACATACAACTATCTTTTTTACCGAACCATCTATATCTATTTTTAGCTATAATGCCATAAAAGTAATCTCTCAAAGGCTTTGGAAAAACTAATAGTAAATAAGGCAACTTCCACGCTCCTTTTAGTTTTTACAAACACGAAGGGCTGCCGATGATTTAAAATAGCAATTGTTATCTTCAATTAGAACAAAACTATCGATATCACTTGGCGCATTATATTTATTCAATAACTGTTTTCCTATATCGCTTTGTAACGAAGCGAACTTAAATAGTCCAAATGGGTCTTTTTTAATGATGAATTGTACGCTTTGGTCACAAAAGTTGCACTCACCGTCGAATAAAATAATTCTTTCCATATTAATCCCACCTATCTTTTATCATATCATCTTGTTTCATTTACTGGTTGCATTATAACTTGTTTTTTGAAAAACAACAAAGTTTACGAAAACAGCGAATAAATAAAAATGAACAGTGCTAATCCAACTAAAGCGTGCATTAGTTGAACAACAAGAACGGCTGCTAAGTCGATTTTTTTTATTAAACAAAATGGCATATTAGTTGCATAAATTAGAGGATTATTTAAACGTTTAGTTTAATATATATTTTAAACTTTTGATAAGAGGTGATTTAAATGAACATAAGAAACGCAGCTTTAACAGATGCAAGTGGAATTGCGAAAGTTCACGTCGATAGTTGGAAAACTACTTATAAAAACATTATGCCAGATGATTTTTTGCAGAAGTTATCTTACGACCAAAGAACTGATTCGTGGAATAAAAATCTATCTGAAGAGGGTACTTATGTTTTTGTAGCAGAAAATAATGAAGGAGAAATTATTGGATTCGCTACTTGTGGAAAAAGAGAAGAGAATAAAATCGATAGTTCAGGTGATTTAACATCAATCTATCTTCTAGAAGCATATCAAGGAAATGGTATCGGAAAGAAACTAATGGAACAACTTTTTAATCAATTTGAAAAGTTAGGTATTAATAGAGTGTTTGTTGAAGTATTAGAAGACAATAAAACACGTTTTTTCTATGAGTATTATGGTGCGAAATTATTGAAATCTGAAAAGATAAAAATCGCAGGTGCTGAATTAAATCTTCTAGTTTACGAATGGAATAATATTAACGAGGTATTGACTAAATTCTAAACCTTGTTCTTATTCAACTAAATGATGCATTAGTTGAAGATCATAAGCTGTTAATATGCGGCTTTTTTTATTGAAGTAAATAGCAGGTTACTTGAAGAAGGATATATTATGAGTGTTGCAGAATATGAGTCGTAAATCACACGTATGAGAAATTAATATTTTGCAGTCAAAGAGGAGGGAGAATAATGGAGTTTGTGCCAATTGATATTAGCATACACAAGGATAATGTTATTCCTTTTCGTAGAGATTCTTTCATAGTTAGTTTTGGTACGGATAAAGATTTTGGGGATGAAAACAAGTATCTAAATTGGTTGCAGCAACAGTCCTCACAAAACCCTAAGGGTTTTGTATTAGTTGTAGAAAACGATATTCCAATCGGTCAACTCGAACTAACTGTAAAGGAATATAGAGGGAAAGTAATTGGTTATGTCAATCTTTATTATCTTATCCCCGAAAAACGCGGAGAGGGTTTAGGTTCCCTTTTACACACTTATACAATTAACTTCTTTGAAAACAATAATGTTAACGAATACCATCTTCGTGTTTCTCCAACGAATAAACAAGCCATTGCATTCTATAAGAAAAATGGAATGAAGCAGATAAAAACTGAGATGGATGGGAAAGTTGTTAGAATGACAGGAAATATTTAAAGATTACATCCTTAGTTATTAAAGATTGTGAAGAATTAACCTTAAACTAACTGATGCTTATATATTGTATCAACAACAAAACATTGATAGAATGCACCCTTTATCATTGTTTATATGTATCCATAGTTAGCGTTGGGTTGCTTCGGCAGTCTATTTTTTTATTCAACAAAATGGCAGTTTAGTTGCATAAAAAAAGAGTTAAATCTTACTAAAAAAGTATTATAATTTATTTGAAGAAGGTAACTACATAAAATATAAATCTGGAGGAATGTATGATTGAGAAAAAGTCTATTCACGATTTGGAACTATCTGACTTTAACGAATTTCCAATTTGGAAAATCGTTTAGTATGATGTAGATAATGATGATGATATGTTAGTTGAACCTCTATTTAATGAAAGAGAATCTATAAATAAGCTAGATAGCTATATGGTAAGAATTAAAGGGGATTTAGCAGATGGTACTGAGATATACGGCATAGGTGATGTTGATTTCGATGAAAATAAAATTTTTAATTTTACATTCCAAATAAGCAAAGGGAATTGGGAAGTACTAGATTTACCGCCAGCACCGGATTTTGTTTTAGAAGAGTCCGGACTAATTCCTTTTGCTAAAAAACTAAGTAAGAGTGTACATAATATTTTCCCAATGAAATTAAGTGCTGATATACCAAATAGCTTATATAAAACGAATATTGAGATGACCATAAAAGCTTAATTGCTTATTCAACTAAATGATGCTTTAGTTGAACAATGAACGACTGCTTCGGCGGTCGTTTTTATTGTACACTGGTAGGATAGTTGCATAAGGAAGAGAACTTCGATATTAAGAAAGAGACATAATTTTAGTTGTCCCTTTTTAATTTCTGAAACTTAGGTATACAAAAGGATATGGAAAGATGCAATATATTGGATATTTGTAAATTTAACAGAAGAAGAAACACCATTTGAATATAGATTACCCCGAATTGCATCTCTACTTCCTAGTAATGTTGAACAAACCACTCCAACTAAACTTACTGCATTTGAATCTCGCGTTTACAGGATGCTTTGATATTAATCTAACTGATCTCAAAAGCAATCAACATCGTTTTTCCCGAATAAAAGCCGACAAAACATTTATGTATTGCCGGCTTTTACGTTAAACTATAACAATCTATTTAATTAATCAGCTAAAGCGATAAATTCATTTTCATTAGTCGGTAACTCCTGAACATCTCTAAGGCTTCTTTCAATTGTTCTAGTTTTACGAGTCGCAACTTCTATCTCATTAGTAGCTGCTTGAAGTTTTTTCTTTGTTTTCTCTAAGATATCACCAAATTTACCAAACTCAGTTTTCACTTTACCAAGAGTATCCCAAACTTCACTTGAACGCTTTTCAATAGCCAATGTTCGGAATCCCATTTGGAAACTATTCAAAAGTGCAGCCATTGTGGTTGGGCCAGCAACAGTAATACGATATGTGTTTTGAAGGAATTCTAATAATCCATTAATTTTTAGAACTTCCGCATATAAACTTTCAGTCGGTAAGAACAATACTCCAAAATCAGTTGTAACTGGCGGGCTAATATATTTTTCATTTATTGTTTTTGCCTCAGCTTTAATTCTAGATTCGAGTTGTTTTACTGCTTCTCTAACTAATTCTACATTACCACTTTCTTGTGCATCTACTAGCCTTTCATAGATGTCATTTGGGAACTTCGAATCGATAGGTAAGTAAACGTATTTCTTAGAATCTTGCTTAGACGGGAACTTAATTGCAAATTCTACTCGTTCAGCACTATTCTTCTTAGTAGCAAAGTTTTCAACATATTGGTCTGGTGTCATTGTTTGTTCTAAGATATTCCCGAGTTGTATTTCTCCCCAAATACCTCTGGTTTTTACATTAGAAAGAACTTTTTTCAAATCACCAACACCAGTCGCTAGTGTCTTCATTTCACCAAGACCAGTATGAACTTGCTCTAAACGTTCGCTTACCAATTTGAACTTTTCACCCAGTCTTTGTTCAAGCGTATTATTCAATTTTTCATCTACTGTCATACGCATTTCTTCTAATTTTTTAGAGTTATCTTCTTGCAACTTTGATATATTTAACTCTAAGATATTTCTAACTTCATTTAAGCCCTCGCTGATCGTTTTGCTTGTTTTTTCTTTGTTTTCATCTAGTTTACGAATATTATTCTCTTGAAGTTTTGTAATACTAGATTCTAATGTGTTCCTGATATTATCCATTTGCTTTTCATTTTTATTGATCATTTGTTTAATATTATCATTCGTATCCTTATTGAACGTTTGTTGCAATTGAATACTCTGTGTAATTTGACTTTGAATATTTTCAGAAAAGCTTAAAAGACTTTTACTTAATTCTTCTCGATTCTTACTGGAAATTTCGTAATTTTCTTTTCGACTTTCCTTTAACTCTTCATTAATTTTCTTTTCTGTCTTCTCATTAGCTTCTGCTATCTGCTTAAATACGATTTCTTTTAAAACTGACGTATCTTGATTCATAGAACCTTGCTTCAGTTTTAAAGATACAAATAGAATTATTATAGTTAATATCAAATTAACTAGTACGCTCCCCGCTAACATATAGCTCAAAATTAAGCCCTCCTTAAATGAAATCATCTCTATTAATTAATTATAGTCTCTTTAAGAAGGTTAAGATATCTCAATTTTATTCGAACTAATAATGACCAGTTAAATAGATGTCATAGATAAAAATTCAATTCCATAAAAGTAAATTAAGAAAAAAACTAATTAAATAGATACCATATAAAAGATTTAAATAGAAAAGAGGTATTTGTATGTTACAAAAATTTGAGAAAAGGAATCCGCACAAATTTTGGAAATGGTTTTCCGAGATACTTATGTATCTTATAAAATGATTTATTGTGTCGCAACTCATCTTCAAAAAAAATGCAGCATTCTTTTGAATGCTGTCTTTTTTGACCTTATAATCATCTGCTGCCATAAATAATTTATATTCCATTATATCCTTATAATGTCTTGTTGATTTTCTTATGCAACTATTTGGTAGTTTAATTCAATAACGTAACAATTTCACTCTAAAATCAGCAATGAAAAAAACATTGGAATTTGTCGAATATTTTTCATTCATTGATTGATTTTTTAACTTAAAAATTTATATCAATACTCATTATAATAGGTTTATCCAAATGTAAAGACTTTCTATTAATCGTTTTACCTTAATTTGAAAGGGTGGACTATATGAATGGATTTTTTATTGAACTAATCATTTTTGCAGCAAATATGGGTTTATTGTTATTTATCTTCAAGGTTTTCCGAAGATATCAAAAAATTATTGCACTAACTATTATTTTGAGTAGTCTACTGATTTTTTTCTATGTAGAACAAGGTAGTTACGATAGTAAGTTTTGGTCAATTGTATTAGTTAGTTGTGTACCTATTTCTTCACTAATTAGAAATATAATAAAAACTAAGACTTTATAATTATTTTTTATTAATAATTATGCTGAATTCTTAATGCAACTAAACCAGCTAATAGTTTGTCAATAATTTTCAATAAAAAAAATATGTGACTCATGTTATACTATTTTTGACATGCCAAATAATCTTCCACTT
>NZ_JBHJTJ010000102.1:0-5739 GCF_042267765.1 Gottfriedia sp. NPDC056225
ATTTAATTTATTTTTTAAAATAATAATCTTATCATTGTATTGTATCCGGAACAATAAAAGTTAAATTGGGGTGTTAAAGTGGATAAAAACTTTTCAAAGTTGTCTGCCGAACAGGTAAACTACAAAACAATTAATATTGACACAGCAAGCACAACAGAGATTCTGAGAATGATTAACGAAGAAGATTTTTTTGTTCCCTTGGCTGTTAGAGACCAACTAGAAAATATCAGTAAAGCTGTTTATGGAATTGTCGAACGAATAAAAATAGGAGGACGTCTGTTTTATATAGGTGCAGGGACAAGTGGACGATTAGGAATACTTGACGCTTCTGAATGCCCACCCACATATGGAATAGATCCAGAACTTATTCAAGGGTTAATAGCAGGTGGAAGTGAGGCTATCCATTCTGCAGTAGAAGGTGCAGAAGATCGTGAAGATTTAGGTAAGGAAGTTATTTATGAAAATAGTATAAACGAAAAAGATGTGGTAGTAGGCATTACGGCAAGCGGAAGAACTCCATATGTAATATCTGCTGTAAAGGAAGCGAAAATAGTCGGGGCCTTAACAATTGGAATTAGTAATAATATTCAATCTCAGATAAATGAAATAGTGGATATAGAAATAACTCCACAAGTAGGACCAGAGGTAATTATGGGTTCCACTCGCATGAAATCAGGTACATCGCAAAAGTTAGTACTTAACATGCTAACAACAGCAACGATGGTCAAGTTAGGAAAAATATACGGTAATTTAATGGTTGATTTACAGCCTACCAATAAAAAACTTATTGATCGCACTGTGCGCATTGTTATGCATGCTACAGGGTTGGAAGAAAGTGATGCGCAAAAATATTTAGAGAAATCAGGATTCAATCCAAAGGTGGCTATTGTAATGGTACAAGCTCTTGTTGAAAGAGAAGAAGCGGAGGAATTACTTTTAAAAGCTGATGGAGTTATTAAGAAGGCAATCGCTCTTAAGTCTAGAGTAACTCCTAGGTAGATAATGGGAACTTTGTGTGATTAAGAATTAATAGATGCATTTAGTATATCGCAGTATCTTAATTATTTTTTTATGTACTTAGTTTGTAATTAATAGATGGAGGCTACTATGCAGTACATTATTGGAATCGATGGTGGGGGGACCAAAACTCGTCTCGTAATGACAGACATGCAAGATAAACTACTAGTTACTTGTGAGGCTGGGCCGTCAAATATTCATTCGGCTCCTATAAATGAAGTTAAAAAAGTTTTATATACACTTATACAGAGGGCACTAGATAAGACAGGTATGAATTTATCGCAATGCGCCTCAGTATGTATAGGAGCAGCTGGAGCAGGAAGGTTTAAAGAAAGAATAATACTAGAGACAATCTTAAATGAAATTGGTCTCAATGGGAAAAAAACAGTTACAGATGATGTAGAGACGGCTTTTTATGGAGGGGTAGGTTGCTCTACAGGGAGTGTAATAATTGCAGGTACAGGCTCTATAGGCTTTGGGAGAAATTCAAAAGGAAGAACTCACAGATGTGGCGGATGGGGACATATTATAGGTGATGAGGGTAGCGGCTACGATATAGGTAAGAAAGTGATTTCCAGTGTAATGCGCAGTTTTGATGGTAGATCACCACAAACTATTATGACAAAGCTACTCCTTAATAGCTTGAGCCTAAGCGACCATAATGAATTGATTCAATATATTTATAGAAGCAATATAGGTAAGAAGGAAATTGCTAGTCTGTCAAGGGTTGCCTATGAAGGATGTGCAGCCGGGGATGAAATAGCCTATTCTATCGTTAAGAATACTGCAGAAGAGTTGTATTTAATTGCTACTACTGTTCTTGAGCGTTTAGGGCAAGAGGATGGCCTACTGGCAACAGGTGGGGGCGTATTAACTCATAATGATTATATAAGAAATGAGTTTAAACACCTACTTGATCAATCATATCCAAAGGTGCAGGTAATTCCTATGAAAAGAGATGCTGCATGGGGTGCGGCAATGATAGCAAAAGAGAAAACTGAATATTGATTATTATCATAATGTTTAGGAAGGTAAGTTAACAATGGCAGGAACTTTATTAAAAATAAAAGAGTCTATAAATACTTTAACCGAATCTGAAAAGAAAGTAGCCAATTATATACTTAATTCTCCAGAAGCGGTTTTAGGTATGTTAATAGATGACCTGGCACTTAAGAGTAAAACTAGTAAGGCAGCAATTATTAGAATGTGTAAACGTTTAAATTATAAGGGATATCGAGAGTTTAGTATAGATTTGGCATCGAATATTACCAATCAAATACAGAATGAACATAAGTACACTGACATTAAACCAGGTGACACAATTAAATCAATTATTCGAAATGTGGGAAATAACCACAAACAGTCAATTGAAGATACTCAGTTGGTTTTAGAAATAAATGAAATCGAAAATGCTGTTTTGGCACTATGTAAAGCCAAAATTATTACCTTCTATGGAGTAGGTGCATCAGGTTTGGTTGCCATGGATGCATTCCAAAAGTTTTTACGAATTAATAAGAAAACCTTTTTTTACCCTGATTACCATTTACAAGGAATGTCAACTGCGAATATTTCTAATGGAGACGTAATAATTGCAATATCATATTCAGGTGAAACAACCGATACTGTTGAAATGGCAAATATAGCTAAAGAGACAGGAGCTACAGTAATCTCGATAACCAGGTTTGGAGAAAATACTCTAAGCAAATTGTCTGACATTAATCTATTCCTCTCTTCGCCTGATACAACTATACGAAGTAGTGCTATGGGTTCCCGTATAGGTCAATTATATATCCTCGATATTCTTTTTTCAGGAGTTGCTAGTATGGAATACGCGGATATTGAAAAATATTTAGATCGTTCTAAGGAAGTCATTGCAGTAAGAAGTCTTAAACGAGATTTGGATGTAAATAATCACTAAAGTTACTTATTAACAACTGATAAAAAAGAGTACTTTCTTTACATAAGTTAAAAAATTGATTTTTAAAATTATAAATTTATCTAATTTTTGAAAGGTGGTGTATTCATCTCTTGTCCAAATAGAGATGAATGAATATGGAAAAAATTAAAGCGAGTATCATTGGAGCAGGGAAACAAGGTGAGGTTCATGCTAGAACTTTGAGTGAAATTCCTTATGTAGAAATTGTTGCAGTTTGTGACTTAAACAAATCTAGAGCAGAAGAAATGGCTAATAAATATGGAATAAAAGAGATTTATACAGATCATAAAGAGATGCTAGAAAAGAGTGATTGTGATTTTGTCGCTATCGTAACACCTGATCACCTACACGCTCAAGTAACAATTGATAGTGCAAATGCTAAGAAACATGTACTAATTGAAAAGCCATTTGCGACTACTCGAAAAGATATTTTTGATATGTTAGAGGCAATTGAACGTAACCAAGTTCGAGCGATGGTAGACTTGCATAATCGATGGAGCCCGCCGTTTAGTACAGCGAAGAGAGCAATTGAAAATGGTGATATAGGTGAAGTTCGATCAGGTTATATTCGACTGAATGATAATAAATTTGTTGCGACTGATATGTTAGCATGGTCTGCTAATTCTTCTATCTTATGGTTCCTTGGTAGCCATAGTCTTGATGCAATATCTTGGCTAGTTAACTCACGAGTTGATAAAGTTTACAGCGTGGCGAGAGACGGTGTGTTAAAGAATTTAGGTATAGACACTATTGATATGTATCAGACTACATTAGAATTTGAAAATGGCGCAATTGTACAAATGGAGAATGGATGGATTACGCCTAATGGTAATACAGCAATCATTGATTTTAAATGTAATGTACTTGGTTCAGAAGGAATGATTAATATCAATACTTCAAGTCATGACCTTATACAAATTTCCAATGAGAAAAGAACAATCACTCCAGATATCCTTGCTAAGCCAATTATTGAGGATAAAATGGCAGGATTCTCAAGTAATAGTATTAGAAGCTTTGTAGATCGTTTAATTGATGATAAGCCATTCCAAGTGAGTGTAGAAGAGGCAGCAAATTCATGTTTGGTACTTATTGCGATCTTAGAATCTGCTAATACAGGAAAAGCTGTAAAAGTTGAATATTAATCTATCATAAAGTTAATTCACTCCTGTAGAATGATTCCTTGTTTTTACGGGAGTGGATATAAGAATACATAAATAGTAGTCACGATTGCAAAAATACAAACGGATTCATAATAGTTTGAGAGTTTAAATACTTAAAAGGAGAGGGAAAATGCAAGAAAACTATATTTCTAATAAAAATAATAAGTATATTCTGATTGCTCTGCTATTTTCGGGATGGTTATGCGATTATCTTGATCGAATGGTGATAAGTCTTGGCATTACAGGAATAGCAAAAGATTTTTCATTAAATCCGTCCCAAGTAGGGTTGATTTTGAGTAGTTTTTTTTAGGATATGCGTTTATTCAAATACCTAGTGGGTGGATAGCTGACAGGATTGGTTCAAAGAGATTAATAGTTTTTTCAATAATTATGTGGTCAATATTTACTATTTTAACTGGGGTAGTCTGGTCATTTGCATCACTAATTGTAGTACGAGTAATATTTGGGATTGCCCAAGGAGGCTATCCTGCATCTTCCGCTAAGTCAATTGCTGAAAATATTCATTATAAAGAAAGAGGAAGAGTACAGGGGATTGTAATGTCTGCGAATCCAGTTGCGTCTACTATAGCACCTATTTTAGCTGCGACGATTATGGTAACTCTAGGATGGAGACCTCTTTTTATCGGTATAGGTGTAGTTGGCGCATTAATTGCTGTCCTTTTTATTTACTTTCACCCAATATCTGTGGTACAGCAAAAAGGTATAAAGAATTCTATCAATGGAACAAGTACAAAAGATGCACTTCGTAATTGGGATATTTGGAAATTAGCAATTCTAGATTTTGGATTATCATGTGTTTCTTGGGGGTTCTCATCTTGGTTACCATCATATTTGATGAATGTTCGCCACATAAGCCTTGTTGACACAGGAATTTATGCTTCGTTTCCATTTATGGCAGCTGCACTTGCTCAAATTTTAAGTGGGTGGTTTTTAGATAAATTCTTAGTTGGTCGTGAAAAGATTGCAATGGTTATTGCTGGTATATTAAGTACGATATTCTTTTATTTAATGTTTCATACAGGATCACTAAAATTATCTATCGTATATCAAATATTAGCAATATTCCCATTATATTTTAACCTTACTCTTATTTGGGTTTTGGTAGTAAAAATTTTCCCGTATCAAACAGTAGGGATTGCTTCCGGGATAATGAACTTTGGTGGAAATATGGCAGGAGTTGTTGCACCTTCAGTAATGGGCTTCTTAATTAGTACTTCTAATGGTAGTTACAGTGGTGCATTTTGGTTTTTAATCTTTGCAATGATGTTGAGTATTATTTCAATTTTATCGATTAATATAAAAGGATTTTCAAAAAATAAGAACGACACTGAAATAGTAACTGCCTAGGACTATCCTTCAGTTTCCGGATTTAATAAATGGTAACTTTTTCTAAGAAGTTAAATTATTTCATTTTGGAAAAAAACTTCTTTTAACTAAAAAAAACAGCAATACAATTGATCATGTTGCTCAACTAATGCATTCGTTAGTTCAATAATTTGTTTGTGATTAAAAAAATAGACTTTAACTTTATATTTGAATAAATTGAATTGTGTAATCTTCATTGATTAATGTTACATTTATATAGAGAGACTCCCTGTCTAGAGT
>NZ_JBHJTJ010000103.1:0-5706 GCF_042267765.1 Gottfriedia sp. NPDC056225
CAAGATACGACTAAGAAAATGGAAACAGAAGTATTCCCTGGTGTAAGTAAATTACACGCAGAAGGATACACTGGTAAAGGCGTTAAAGTTGGGGTAATCGATACTGGGATTGATTATAATCATCCAGATTTAACGGATGCATATAAAGGATATCGCGCTCAAACCGGAGTTGATCCAAAAACAATTAGCCCGAGCTCAGTAAAAGGTTGGGACTTTGTTGACAACGACGCAGACCCAATGGAAACAACGTATGATGACTGGAAAAAATCAGGTCTAGCAGAAAAGGATCCTCTTACGGGGGCAACTTACTATACAGAACATGGAACACATGTATCAGGCATCATTGCTGGACGCGGTAAAAATAATACGGATTACGCGGTAACTGGGGTTGCACCTGATGCTGATTTATATGTATACCGTGTATTAGGGAAATTTGGTTCTGGTTCAACGGAAAATGTGTTAGGCGGTATTGATAAGGCTGTAGCTGATGGGATGGATGTTATTAATTTATCATTGGGTGCTAGTACAAATGATCCGCAAAATATTGAAAGTCTTGCAGTAAATAATGCAGTCCTTTCTGGTGTAACGGCCGTAGTATCAGCTGGTAACTCGGGGAATGGCATGTATACATTAGGTGCACCAGGAGCTGCAGCATTAGCGATTACAGTCGGTGCAAACGATACGAAAACTGTAATTGAAACATCAAAAGGTACATTACATGGAACGTCTGATGTAAGTGCTGATTTAAAATTATTAGGTAAAGGTTTCAGTGATAATGTTAATAGTTTAAAAGGTAAAAATTTACCAATCGTTTTAGTACCGAATTACGGTGCAGATACTGATTATAAAAATATCGATGTGACTGGTAAAATTGTACTCGTTAAAAGAGGATCAAATGCACTGATTGATAAAATTACCATTGCCCAAAAACATGGTGCCGCAGCAGTACTGATGGCTGACAATATAGCTGGTGAAGGATTTATTCCTTCCTACTTAGGTGCAGGCTATGGAATGATTCCTACTTTCTCTATGTCATATGAGCAAGGAAACGACCTGATTGCCAAACTTGGTACAGGTACGCCAACATTCTCATTTGATGAAGTAGGACAAGTAACGGACGAAGGAAATAAATTAGCATCATTCAGTTCACGTGGACCAGCTCGTATCACATATGATATTAAGCCTGAAGTAACAGCACCAGGTGTGGCGGTATTCTCAACGGTTCCATCCTATATGCACGGTGCAGATCAAATTGGAAATTATCAGTATGCATATGATAATTTATCTGGTACATCAATGGCTTCTCCAAACGTTGCCGGTGTTGCAGCTTTACTAAAACAAGTAAACCCCAACTTAACACCAGCTGAAGTGAAAGAAACATTAATGAACACTGCTGATTCATTAAATGGAGATTATAGTGTGTTTGAAACAGGGGCTGGACAAGTTGATCCTTATGAAGCAATCCATTCAAAAACGAGAGTTGAAGTAGTGGATGAAACAAAGGGGACCGTCGATAAAAAAGGAAACCTTAAAACAGTTAAAAACTTAACAGGTGCACTTGCATTCGGTGTGTTTGCACCAGCAGGACAAAATATAAGCGGTCAACGTTCAGTCAATATCTATAACAATAGTAATCAAGCAAAAACATATGATGTAAAAGTAACGTACCAAGCTGACCGCCGAGGATCATTAAATGCTGACGACAATGGTGTGCAAATTGTGACGGATAAATCCATTAAAGTTGGAGCAAATTCGAAAAAGAAATCAACTGTCGCAATTACGGTACCAAAATCAGCTAAATTAGGTATTTACGAAGGATTTGTAACGTATACAAACCACGATAATCAAGCTGAAACATACCAAGTACCTTTCGCGATTAAAACAGTGGAAGAAGGCATGAATCCGATTACGATGACCCCACAAGCTTTCACACAGGTATTCGATTTTGCTTATCCAGGGCAATTAGTTTATACAAGTGCGATGATGAGTCTTAAATCACATATGCGCACTTTAGATATCATACTTGAAGATGGGAAAACAGGTAAAGAGCTAGGCTATATCGGTACAGCTGATGGGTTAGGAATGGATGAAAATATACAATATACACTAAATAATACATTTGACGGTGTATACTACAAAGCGACAGGTGATGATGAACATCCTTTTGCGTATAATCCAGATATAGCGAAACCAGGGTACTACAAAATAAAAATTATTGGTACAAATGACGCAGGTAAAACATTCTCACAAGAGGCACCAATTTATTTTGATAACATCGCACCAAAAATGACGATTAACAGTCCGGATGTTCTTGAATATAAAAATGGTCAAACGAGCGTAACGATAACTGGCTCAGTTTATGATAAAGACACAGAAGAAATGCAAAAACTTGGGATGAACGTTAACCAAGGCAGTACAAAAGTGTATTATCGAGATTACTTAGGAGGAAGCGAAGTAGCGGTACCTGTAAATCCTGATGGTACATTTACAGCGACGATTCCAACAAATGCATCAAGAGCGATGGAAATTGGCTTTTATGCAATTGATAAGGCAACAAATAAAACATTTAAAGAAGGTAGAGAAATATTTGTCACACGCGATGATGTAACGTATGGTTATATGAATCCTGAAAAACGTACGGCAAATCCGGGTGAAACAGCGCTTGCAACGTTAATGTTAAATAAAGCAAAGGATGTCAAACAAGTAGTTTATACGTTTTATCACGAAGCGACTGCAGCATCCATGAATATTACATTAGATCCAAGTATAGCGGATAAAGTCGACATGACTATAACAGATAAACCGGCTATAGCTGGCGTTACCACTTATTTAACAACAGTTACAATCAAGACAAAAGATGGAGTTACGCCATTATCGGGTGATTTAAAACTTGCGGATGTGGCGTTTAAATTGAGTAATGATTATACGGTAGTTGCTGTAATGCAGATGGCTCATATTAGTACTCTAGTTACCGATAGTAATAATACGACAACTAATGTTGTAAGTGGAAATCCATCCATCTATAATGGAGCACCTACAAGTTCACTGCTTCGTGGTTTGAATAATGCAGAAGCATTCTTAGATCCAGCTGGTTCTCCACTAGGAGCGACAACGTTTGATTATTCAAAGGCTGGAATTAAAGTCAAAGCCACAAATTCAAATGGAACTGTTTATCAAGGAGTCGTTCCTTCTAAATCGTCTACGTTTAAAGTGCAATTACCATTAACCGATGATCAGTACGAACTTGAATTTAATGTGCCTGGGCATTTCACCGTACACAAAGACTTTACGATCGGATTCCATGAAGATGGAAAAGTGACGAATGAAAATCTTGCATTATACGGGGTGAATCCAGCAATCGCAGGAGATGTTAACAAAGACGATGTCATTGACGTAATGGACGCACTTTACATACAAACTTACTGGGGAACAAATAAACGTGATGCAGATATTAACTTTGACGGTGTAGTTGATGAAAAAGACCTAGCATTTGTAGAGAAAAACTACTTAATGCAAAATCCAACGATTAACTATGCACCAACTCCAAAAAAGAAATACAAATCACAAACGTTAGAAACTGTTAAGAGTGCATTAGGTGTTAAGTAATAGAATAATAATTTTTTAAAGTAAGGGCTTCGGAAAAAATCCGGAGCCTTTTTTCTATATAAAAGTAAGTAGCTTTAAAAATCCTAGGGTATAACACGAAAAGTTCTTCTTTCAAAAAGAAATATTTCATTAACTTCGGCCATGCCTTTTATCAAACTTTCAATTTTATTTATTAGTAAATTACGAAATTATGGGTTTGATAGAGAAGAGTTAAGTAATTTATATTTTGATTTTTTTAAATAAATAGAATTTTCCGGTATTTATCAAAATATAAATTACGACAATTTTCATTATAATGAATTTATCTTAAGAAAAGAAAGTAGGTTAGTAGATGAAAAAGAGTATGTTTCGAAATGTGACAACATTAGCATTAACAACAGGACTTATAAGTACTACAATGACACCAGGTTCCTTTTCACAACAAGTACATGCACAAGCAACATCAAAGGTCGAACAAGTACTATCAAAACTTACGCCACAGCAGCGTGAGGCAATTAAGCAATTGAAGCTTAGTGACAAAGAGGGACTCCAATTATCGCCTGAAGTCGATCAAACAAGTGACAAGTTGACGTCTATCATTGTCGAGTTTAAGGACAAGCCCGAGCAGACAGCTGTTTTAGAAGCTGAATCAAATGGTGAAACGTTAACAGCAAAAGATGCACAAGAAAATGTAAACGCTTCCCACGAAACATTCCAAAAAGATTTAAAAACAATTTTCAGTAGTGAGTTAAAAGCAAAGAAAAATCCATATTCAATAAAACGTTCATATAAAAAAGCGTTTAATGGTGTTTCAATGACCATTCCAGCGAACAAAGTTAAATCACTTCTGAAATCAAGCTCAGTAAAAGCTGTTTATAGTGATTTACAAGTTCAAGTGGAGCCACCGTCTATTAGCGAAGCATCAACAACAGGGAAGACGGCTGCAACTCACACAATGGTTACATTTCCTGGAGTTGAAAAACTTCATGAAGAAGGCTTTACGGGTAAAGGCGTAAAAGTTGGTATTCTTGATACGGGAATTGACTATAATCACCCAGATTTAAAAGGTGCCTTTAAAGGTGGTTATGATTTCGTTGATAATGACAATGATCCAATGGAAACGACATACGCAGATTGGAAAGCTTCTGGACAGGCTGAGTTAGCTACAAATGGAGAAGCATATTATACCGAGCACGGCACACACGTAGCAGGTATTATTGCTGGGCAGGGCAAAAATGATGGAGACCTTTCAGTAACAGGGGTTGCACCGGATGCGGATATTTATTCTTATCGTGTATTAGGACCATATGGATCAGGCTATACATCGGCTATTTTAGCAGGACTCGATAAAGCAGTTTCAGACGGAATGGACATTATTAATATGTCTCTTGGAGCAAATTACAATGATCCATTATATCCTACGACGATTGCGGTTAACAATGCTGTACTTGCAGGTGTTACAGCGATTGTTGCTGCAGGAAACTCTGGAGATTCAATGTATTCACTGGGTGCTCCTGGTAATTCACCTTTAGCCATTACAGTTGGAGCATCCGATACTTCTGTTTCTATTCCGACGTACACAGGAACGTTAAAACCGTCATCTGGTGATGTTACAGCTGATTTAAAACTAGCCGCTCAAGGCTTAGGGGATAATATAGCAGATTTTGATGGGAAAACTGTGCAAATGGTCAATGCAGCATATGGCACTGAAGGTTCGTACTGGACTGGAAATACAGGTACTTCTACACCAATAGATGTAAAGGGTAAAGTAATATTGGCGCAACGTGGTAGCATCGGTTTAACTCAAATCATAGCGAATGCGAAAGCCCGTGGAGCAATAGGTGCTGTATTATACGACACAGATGTTCCTAATGGTGATGTATACCTAGGAGAAGGTTACGGCTATATCCCGACATTTTTAATTAGTAATGTACAAGGCAAAGCCTTAGCTGCGAAGTTACCATCTAGTACTAATACGTCTTTAAATTTTACTTTTAGTAATATGAAACAATTAGTCACAACAGGAGATAAATTAGCACCATTTAGCTCACGTGGTCCATCTCGTGTTTTATACGATATAAAGCCTGAAGTAACGGCACCTGGAGTATCTGTTTTCTCAAC
>NZ_JBHJTJ010000104.1:0-4746 GCF_042267765.1 Gottfriedia sp. NPDC056225
ATATCTAAACAATACAAATTGAATGTAAAAAGCTTGGCAAATCTAAATGGATTAGAACGGAATGATAAACTTGTAATTGGACAATCTATGATAATTCCTGGGTCTACTTATTATGTGAGACAAGGAGAAACTTTATGGGATATTGCATTTCGACATTCAATTACTATTAATTCATTGAAAAGTAAAAATAATATTACTAGCGATGTAGTAATTCCAGGTCAAAAATTAATTATTCCTTCATCTCCTAAAACCACCATTTGGACCGGTAGTTACTTAATTCCTAAAGATAAAAAATCTAATAAATGGATGATTGATTATTATAAAAAGTCACTGACAAGTATTTTTATATTTGAATATCACCCAACTTCTCAAGGAAAATTAATTAAAGTAAAAGAAAATCAATCTAATCAAATTGCTTGGAAAAATCACATATTTCCTTACGCTACATTAACTAATATTAGTAAAAAAGGTTTCGATCCTAACCTAGTACATTCCTTACTAAGTAAGACAGCAATGCGAAAAAAATTGGTAAATAACATCTATTCTCTTTTAGACAAAAATGATTATAAAGGAATAAGTATAGATTTTGAATCACTAAACCCTGAAGATAAGAATAATCTCAATTTATTTATGAAAGAATTATCTAAGAAACTTCATTCTTCAAAAATGGAAGTTTTAATGGCAATGCCACCAAAGGAAGCAGATCATATTCCTCAATATTATGATGCTTATGATTATGATACCCTTGGTAAGTATGTTGATAAGATGTTTTTAATGACATATAACTGGCATTGGCCGAACAGTTCCTCCGGTCCAATTGCTCCATTAAATGAAGTGAGAAAAACTTTAAATTATGCGGTTTCAATTGTACCAAGATCAAAATTGTTATTAGGAATACCTCAGTATGCCTACGATTGGCCTATTACTGGGGAAAAGCGAAAAGGTATCGCATATTCCACTCAAAATGCAATTAAAATGTATAAGAAATATGAAAGTGAAGTCTACTTTGATCGGGAAACTTTATCACCAGCATTTCGTTACTCTGATATTGATGGAATTATCCATGAGGTTTGGTTTGAAGATCCTCGAAGTTTACTAGCAAAATTTCACCTTATAAAAGAATATGCTTTAGGAGGATTGGGGTGTTGGCATTTAGGTATTACAGCGCCTCAGACTGAACAATTAGTAATAAATGAATTTAAGATTAAATAAATATTAGCAGCCAATTTTTAAATGATTGGCTGTTTTTTAGGCTATTTAAATTAAATGTTTCAAAATCACCAAATCTCTCCAAAGTAAATATATGTTCATATTTATTGGACATTCGGCTTTCTTCTCTTCAATTAACTTATATTCTTATCAAAATTATACCATTTCCTTATGCAACTTAAGCATCAGTTAGTTACATAAAGAATCTAAGTTATAAAAGCTTCCAATTAGGGTCTTTTTTATCTCTTTCGTTTGGTTTTCTGACAAATTCAATACATCTTTTTTCGCAAGCACCATATTCAATAAAGTTTATTTGCGCTTGTCTTAAAGAAGGAATATTTGCTCCACCTTCAAAATCAGGATCTTTAAATTGAACTGAATCATCTTCCCAAAAACAAATACTACAAATATCATAGGTTCCTGGAGGCTCATCATCAAGAGTTTTATACCCACAGCAAGGACAAGTATATTTCATTCCGACTCTCCTATTCTAAAATTGTTACCATAAGAACATAGGTCTTCAACTAAACGCACTGCGTTTGTTGCATAAGGTATTCTATTAATTCACGTTTATTCCAATCTTTGTCGCAAGTTCCTTTATATACTCTTTTTATGAAGTTAAATACACTACTTCCATTCTTTTTTGTGCTTTTTCAGGATAACCGTAATAATGATAAAGAAGTATTAAATGATGAGGGCATTCAAACTCCCCTTGTTCATCCATTGTCTCCAAAACATTTATAATATCTTCAACGTTTTGATATTGTTCAAAATATGGAAATATTACATTTACAATGTCACTTTCCACCTGCTTTTTTATTTCTTCAATATCCGTTTTATCTGATATCTTATACCAATTTTCACGTATATTTTTTATATCACTTATTCGTAGTCTTAACATCGAGTATAATTCTAATGGAAATATTGGAGATTTCAATCCATCTAAAGTGGTATATACTTTATCGCAGTAAATTCCAGTATTAAATAAAAACTCTACCTCATTTTTTGTATTCCATTTTGAAGATTGGATGTTAACAGTCCAAGCAAAGTCAGGAAATAGTTTAGCAAAGTTTTTTCCTTTCTTCTTAAATCCCTTTGCTTTAAATAAAGGTGCAATTGTTTCTTTAATTAATTCATTTAACTCATTCTGCTTACTCATATTTTCTCCTTGGATGGAATGCTTTGTATAACGGTTCATATATAATAATTTATCATAATGAATCCTAAATGTCTTATTCAACTAATCTGCCATTTTGTTGAATAAAAAATGGACTGCCTAAGCAGCCCGACGTTATACAACTAATGCATCAGTTAGTTACATAACAAATTATTTTGTTGTAATTAATGATAAAAGTTTTTCGCCACGCTTTTTATAAGTATTGATGTGTTTTTTTAGTGTTTCCTCATCATTTGAATCTAAGATTTTAATTGTATGTCTAACAAAGTTCCAATTTATACAACCTGATAACCATACAAGTGAAGATAGGCGTTCTAAATCATTTTTTCTGAAATAATCATTTGATTGATAGCCTTTTAAAAAGGCAGTAGCAGCACTGGAAGACATTTCAGAAGAATTTATTCCTTTTGTTCGTGAATACCACTTTATTAGCCAGGCTAAACCTTCAATTCTATCACCGTAACCTATTGATTCAAAATCAACAATTCCTATTACTTTTTTATCTTTATCCCAAAGAATATTAAGTGGATTTAAATCTGATTGAATAATAAACTCATATCGATTTGTAGTTGCATTTGCAATATGTTGTTCTGTTAATTCTAGGTAATCCTCTACCATTTTTGAAGTTTCCAATGATATGTTAGAAGTTTTTACTTCATTGCGAAGATTATCTATAAATTTAGAATATCCATCAAGATGTGATATTTTTGGAAAGACTGGACTTACATATAAACTTGAAATATCGTGAAATTTTCTTGCTACCTTTCCAAACTCTTCTGCAATTAGCTCATCACAATGGGTTATATGTTGACCTTCAATCCATTCGAACAGTATAAAGCGATAAACTACATTTTCCCATACAAAAGTATTAAATGGTACATCTTCTGAAATTGGTAATAATTTCATAAATGGAATGTTATTCTTAACTAAGAATCGGCAAACCTTTGTTTGTTCATATAAAATATCGTTAGAAATTTCTCCAAATACTTTGTTTGAAGAACGATTATACTTAATAAATCTTGCAGAATAAGGTTTTCCATCTGCAATAATTTTATAATGTAGATCACTGTTCCAACTACCTTTATGTAGTTCAGCTTCAATTACTAATGAATCATTGCCAATTGAGTAAGGCTCGAGAGCTTTTTTTAATAATTGGTACATTAATTTTAGATCTCCTTAGAATAGCCTAGTTTATTAATTATTCTTTTTATTAGTATAAACTCCTTTTTGCAGTTATTTCTTATTGAAATATCCTGCCATTTTGTTGAATAAGAAAAAAGCTACCGAAGCAGCTTAAAGGTTGTTCAACTAATGCATCAGTTAGTTGTATAAGGAAATATAGTTAATAAATGTATCTTGTAGTCTCCCATTCCCCAAACTTAATTGTAGTTTCAAACTCTTCTCCACCATTTTTCTCCCTTAATAATTCATACATTTTTTCATTTTTAATATTGTAATGCTTTTTATTTAGAAAGCCTACACTTCGAATAGTTGGATGATTTAAAATTGGTGTTAAGTCCCCATTTAATACATTTGTATCAGCAAATCGAAAGTGGATTAAATTAGGAAATTGGTTTAAAAAATTTAAATCTTCAAGGTTACCACAAGAATTTAGGCAAAGAACCCGTAGATTTTTCAGAGAGAATAATTCCTCATTTGGTATGAATTTCTTAGAGTGATCAATAAATAAATGTTCTAATGAATCGGCAATTCCCGTCAAACCCAGGTCGCTTTCTAATTTAGTACAATAGTGTAACTCTAATCTCTTCAAATTAGTCAATTTTTCTATCCCAATGAAATTATGTATATTTGACCAATTTAATTCGAGATAAAGAAGACTTTCTGGAATAGGTAAATGCTCTAAATTTCTTAATTTACTTTTGTGATACCAAAGTGTTAAATACTCAATATTTTTAAGTTTCAACTCATTAAATTTTACTTCTTTTAAATCAATTGTTTCTTGAAGTTTATCAGGTATTTGTTCAAACCAAATTGCACTATTTCTCCAGTTATCCATTTATATCTCTCCTTTATTTTAAAAGGTTTTTTATTAGTCTATCTAACCTATAAATCATAGAATTCTTATTGAACTATACTGCCATTTACTTAAATAAAAAACTGCAATTAAGCAGTTGGTGATTTTCAACTTGATAATTAATAATAAAAAAGAGAACTGGGTTCTCTTTTTCTTTGAGTTAATATAGATGGTATTTGGAAATGAGCAAACAGGTATGCTCAATATAACATATTTTTTTTTAAGATAATGTATTATGCTTTCTACCTAGTTAATTAGTTTTTAAATATTATTTACAAAATTAATCTATGCTTTATGCAACTAAAGCATCAGTTAGCTTAATAAC
>NZ_JBHJTJ010000105.1:0-4385 GCF_042267765.1 Gottfriedia sp. NPDC056225
AGTGAAGAAATAGGTACACAACTAACTAATACAATTGACCAAAACTTACTATCGTAACTACCTTGTTCTACATAGAAAAAAATCAGTAGACTACTAAAAATAATAATTAGTGCAATAATTTTTTGATATCTTCGGAAAACCTTGAAGATAAATAACAATAAACCCATAATTGCAGCAAAAATGATTAGTTCAATAAAAAATCCATTCATATAGCCAACCCTTTCAAATTAAAGTAGGACGATTAATACAAAGTCTTTACATTTGGATAAACCTATTATAATGAGTATTGATATAGATTTTTAAGTTAAAAAATCAATCAACGAATGAAAATTATTCGACAAATTTCAATATTTTTTCCATTAATGATTTTAGAGTGAAATTGTTACGTTATTGAATTAAACTGCCATTTTGTTGAATAGAAAAAGCCGCATTTAAGCAGCTCGTGTTCTTCAACTATTGCATCAGTTAGTTCAATAGGAATGAATACATTTATTGCAAGTTATACGATAGAAAAGGTGTATTACATCTAAATGTCGAAAATTATAGACGATATATCAATTTATTTCCAAAAGTCTAGAAGCGTTGGATTTGAGTAGTGATATAGATGAAAAGTATAGGGAGTTTTTATAATGGATAGTCGCTTAGCAAAATTAGCAGATGTATTAGTCAATCATTCTACAAAAGTTCAACCAGGGGATCATGTGTTGATCCAAAGTGTGACTGAGGTTGATCGTTTAGTCGTACAAGCAATCGTAAAAGCTGTTGGAGAAGCTGGTGGTCATGCACATGTTTCAATGCGCGACGTGGCTGTTACTCGCCAAATGATCATTTCAGGTTCAGAAGAACAGTTTAAAATGTTCGCAGATTGGGAGTGCTATCGTCTAAGCAAGATGCAAGTTTATATCAATCTACGAAGTCCGCGCAATGCGTATGAATTAGCAGACGTACCTTCAGATAAAATGAAATTATATCAAACAATTTTCGGTAAAGCGCAAAGTGAAGCCGTTTATAAAACAAGGTGGGTTACGACACGAATTCCAAATCCTTCTGCTGCACAAGAAGCGAAGATGAGCGCAGAAGCGTATGAGGATTTTTATTATAATGTTTGTACGTTGGATTACAAAAAGATGTCTAAAGCGATGGATCCATTAAAAGAATTAATGGAAAAAACGGATCTGGTAAAAATCATTGGAAACGGAACGGAACTTAGCTTTTCGATTAAAGGAGTTGGCGTGTTAAAAGGTGACGGCATCGATAATATTCCAGATGGTGAGATTTATACAGCACCTGTAAGAGACTCTGTAAATGGGATTGTCACGTTTAATACTGCCTCTGTGAATCAAGGATTTTCATTCGATCATATCTCATTAAAAATTGAGAATGGTAAAATCATTGAAGTACATGCAAACGATTCGGAACGAATCAATCAAATACTTGATACAGATGAAGGGTCAAGATATATTGGAGAATTTGCATTAGCGTTTAATCCTTATATCTTACATCCGATGAATAATACTTTATTTGACGAAAAAATAAATGGTAGCTTTCATTTAGCAATTGGTGATTCATTAGATGGAGCAGACAATGGAAATAAATCAGCGATTCACTGGGACCTTATCAGTATTCAACGACCTGAGTTTGGCGGAGGAGAAATCTGGTTTGATGATGTATTGATTCGAAAAGATGGTCGATTTGTTTTACCTGAATTGGAAGATTTAAATGAAGAAAATTTAAAAATGTAGTTAAAAGACTAGCCATGGGGCTAGTCTTTTTTTTGTAAGTCTAATATAACTAACGCATGATTTAGTTTAATATGCAGTAAAAAAAGACCTTCATATAAAGATCCACTTTTTATTGCTGTAAAGATTTTTTACGCACAAATAATCCAATGAAAATACCAATAAACGCAGGAATCATCCATGATGATCCATTTAAAAATGATCGATCCAATGCAACTATATTTAACAGGCCGTTATATAGAAATATAAAAAGCATCATAAGAAGAGAACCAATCCATTTATCATTTGGTTTCGTGTTATGTTTCTTCCTCTTTTTCCCCATGAATCTAATAACCAATAATGCAAACAGTATAAATATAAATAAAGACAATGTTAAAAGTAATGAAGCTGAATTATCTAGTTTTATCCAAGTAAAAAAAATAAGAAATCCTACAGTCACTACAGCCATTATTACTGTTTCAATTCGCTCATACTTATTCATACTTTTCCCCTTTGATTGTAATTTCTTAAGTTAAGTTACTATTATTTATTCTATTCCCTAATCAAGAAGTCCTTTTCTTATGCAACTAAACTGCCATTTAGTTCAATAAAAACGACCACCGAGGCAGTAAATCGTTGTTCAGCTAACGCATTAGTTAGTTGCATAAGATTGCTTCAAGTATAAAAGTAGGTAAGTTACTTTTTATCATTTTTAGTGATAATCACAATCTATTCGCTTGTTGTAATTAATTTTCGTGTTTTGGGATCATATATTTTATAACTAATTTCAAACTTATGGTCTTTTGTAACTGTCACTTTACAAAAATAAGGGATGGACTTTCCATAAGCATCTAGTTCAGGTATATCTCTAAAACTAAAAATTTCATCTGTTTCAAGCATATTGAAGTCAGCTTCAGAAGTACGACTGGATGAATCTATGTCAATAAAGCATTTACCTCTGACAACATCATATTCCTTAAATACAACATATTTTATACTTGGAAGTGTGATCCATAAAAGTAAAACTCCCATTATAAAAATTCCAAGGCTTTTACCTATACTTGATAATGGATACTCATTTTGATTGTACATAGCTATAAAGTAAACTACTGCCCCTATTACCATCAAAACACCTATTATGAGCATAGAATAATACATGAACATTTTTTCACTTCCCATATCAATTTAATCAAATACATTAATTACGTATCCTACTAAAATACCAGAACGTACGTAAATTTCGATCGTGTTGTTCAACTAAAGCATGCGTTAGTTGAATAAGAAAATCTTAATGAATAACTGTGATAGAATCTTTACTTTTAAGTCCATTAAAATCTCTCAAGTTAATTACCTACAAATAATACTCCATATTCTCCTTCTTTAATAGAAGCATTGCTAAACACATTTATTAGTTGTTTTGCTGAAATCTTGAGTACAATATTACTAGCATTAATATTAATAAATTCTAGTTCTTTTATTAAAGATGGAATTTGAAATCTTTTATAATAAGAATCACTGTATAAATCTAAATTGCTTAAAAGATTTAACTCATTTTTAATAGCCATATATTGTAAGCCTTCTAAGATTGTTTCAGAAATAATATATATTTTATTTTCTTGGAATTGACTATTATATGTATTATTATAAGTTTCATAAATTTCAAGTGTTGTATCATCACAATAGCTGCCTTCAATTTTTACACCTAAAACATCTAGATCTTTTAGTTTACATAGAATATTGTTTAATTCTGTATAAACTTCTTTTGATAAAAAAAGTTTTACTTCTTCTAACTCTTCTAATATTTTTTTAATTTCTTCTTTACTAAATTGTTCATCAGTAAGAAAATAGTCATTTATTTTCTTTAAATAAGTACTGTTTTTCCATTCGTTATTTTTTAAAAAAATCTCCTCATGTAAACCATTAGAAATTTCATATTGTTCTTTAACTCTCTTATTCATTCTATTACCAAATATTTTTATAAATAATGCCATGTTGCACCTCTAATATTAATCATAGTTTTCCTGGATATTAAAGTTCTTTATAGGAAATACAGTATTCAAATAACCATATTCCAACTAACGCTTGCGTTAGTTCAATAAGAATTCGATAAAAACTTAACTTTATTATTTTCAAATACTGCACAAAAATAAGGCGTATTAAAAAGTTGAGGTGCATTTTCGGGTAATTTCAAATAAAATTGCAGCCATTTATGAAATTCTGGAAAAACAGTACTTGTCATTACTTCCCTTGCCACTTTTACATCTTTATTTTGTAAGGCTCCTGCTCTAATATATAAACGCTTGTATGGAACATTAGAATTAGGCAACCAAAAATGAACTTCAAAGATACTTCCAATTTTTTGAGGTAACCAATAATCCAAATCAACATGAATTGTACATTTATTTTGTATCAATATTTCTTCTAATTGACCAGTCTTTAAAATGTAGTTATAGTTTTTAGGAATTTTGGGTTTAGCGATAGACTTTATCATCTAATCAGCTCCTTCCAACAAAAAGTCGTATTTGCGAATCTTGTTTCTTATGTAACTAAAGCATTAGTTAGTTGAACAACGCTTTAGTTTTTAAGCTCCATAAAATGAGTTGAATTTGAATAAAAATCTCCCTTAAAAAATCCACTGGAAATATAAAATTTATCAGCTTGTTCGGT
>NZ_JBHJTJ010000106.1:0-4341 GCF_042267765.1 Gottfriedia sp. NPDC056225
GGTACATCAATGGCAACGCCTAACGTTGCAGGGGTAGCAGCTCTAATCAAGCAAGTTCATCCTGATATGACGCCTGCAGATGTTAAAGCAACACTAATGAACACAGCAGATCCACTCTCTGATAAATATAGTGTATATGAAGTTGGGGCAGGGCGAGTAGACCCATACAATGCTGTTCATACACAAACAGAGATTCAAGTAAAAGACAAAACTTCAACAGTTAAAGATAATTCAACGAATTATGGTGGGGAAACTTTAGCAGATAAGGGCATTAAACAAATTAAAAACATTACTGGTGCAGTTAGTTTTGGTGAACAAGCCCCTGCAGGGAAAAATCTGACAGATTCACGTTCAATGACGTTATTTAATAAATCTTCTGTCGATAAGACATATGACGTAAAAGTTCAGTTCCAAACTTTAGATGCGCGTTTTACAGACGATTCTAGAGCAGACCAAGATGCAGCTGCAAATGGTGTTACTTTAGATGTAAAATCATCTGTAAAAGTCAAAAAATATAGCAGTGCAAATATGGCTGCAACAATCAACGTACCGAAATCTGCAAAACTAGGAACATATGAAGGATATATTGTTTATACAAATCAAAAAAATTCGAATGAAACATATAAAGTACCATTTGCGATTCATACAGTAAAAGAGGGGATTGAGTATTTAACAGCTAATCCTTCAGGAGCTTATACAATACCATATGAATCAGGAAGTAATTACACTAGATGGTCACTAGGCGTTAACTTTAAATTAAATTCACATATGCGTTATTTTGAATTCTTCCTTGTTGATCCAAAAACTGACAAAGAAATCGGATTCTTAGGCTCAGCTGATGGAATAGCAGCAGATGAGAATAAGGATTATTATTACCGAGGCGTGCTGAATGAAGGTCAATATTATCCATTAACTGGTAATCCGGACAATCCGATCTCGTTTGATTTTAAAAACACGGAGCCAGGGGCATATACGATTCGCATGGTTGGTACAAATGATAAAGGCGAGAATTTCACAGCTGATACACCAGTATACTATGGAGTGAAAGAGCCAAAAGTAACGATGAATAACGTAAAGGCAGGAGGCATTTACGAAACAGCTAATCCGACTGATACAAAGGTTACTGTATCAGGAAATGTATTTGATAAAGACATCGATGAAATGAAGGCAGCAGGTATGACTGCTTCTCAAGGCGATAATACTTTTACGTATTATAATCCGAATAGTTCTTCAGAAAAAAGTATACCAGTAGATGCACAAGGAAATTTCAACTCAGAAATTCCTTTAAGTACATCTGGTCCAATAGTGAATGCTATTACAGAGTATGACTTCACAGATTATAGCAAATCAACTGTTCGAAACTATGGTAGTGTGGTAGATGCCTATTTTGTCAGACAAGGAACGGCTTATACAACTGCAATCTCTGATAAAAAAAGTATCAATATGGGTGATTCAACGACAGTAACGTTCTCTACAAAAAATGTGAAAACAAATGTTAAGAAAGCTGTGTTTAGTTTCCAATATCCAAGCGCGTTTCTTGATGTTGTGAATGTGCAACCGAATGCGGCATTTAAAGACAAACTTGATGTTCAGTATACGAATGTTCCTCAAGCTGGAGGTAAAACATTAATGACTATTACTGCAACGGCGACTGGAGAACTAGCGAATACAGGAATCGTTGGAGATGCATCGTTAGTAGACTTAACATTAAAAGCAAAAGACCAATACTATAAAGGTACAATGTCGTTCTTTAGTGCAAATGGTTCAAGTAGATTCTTTAACGCTGTTTATACAAATGTGGATAATAGTACAGTAACGACACAAGGTATTCAACCATATTTCTATGTGACACCGACATACTCACTTATGAGAGGCGCAGTACAGGCAGAAGGATTAATGAAATTTGATGGTTTAGAGCCTGAAATGAAACAACTTGACTATACTAAAGCTGGTACAAAAATTAGTGTCAAAGATTCAAAAGGTAAGGAATATGGCGTAACGGATCAGCTAGGATATGCTGACACAGCACAATATGCGTTCAGAACGAGATTGCCATTAACTGATGATACATTTACACAAAAAATTGATGTACCAGGTCACTTTACATTTACAAAAGACTTTACAATAGGATATAAAGAGGATGGAAAAGTGACAGCTGCATCGAAACCAGTTAATTATGAATATATTCCTGGTGGAGATGTGAATAAAGATAATGTCATTGATATAAACGATGCGTTATACATTCAAACATATTGGGGAACAAATAAACGTGACGCAGACATTAACTATGATGGTGTAGTTGATGAAAAAGATATGCAGTATGTAATTAATAACTACATGATGCAAAACCCTTGGAATGAAAATTCTCCAAAGGCAAAAACAAAATATAAAGGTCAAACATTAGATGATGTATTACAAGCGTTAGGATTAGAATAATTTAATCCAACAATTGAAAAAATGGGTAATCTTTTATAAAGGTTATTGATTCAGACTGTAGACAAACTCGATGAAAATCGATTTTGCCTACAGTCTCTTTTGTTTTAAAATAGAATCAGTAAAAAATTCTTGAGTTGAGATACATGTTTTTGAAACATCATTCAATACAAAGAGATTAATTAGAAATGATCGCGCTTGACCAACTGATCATGAGAATACTAGTATAGCTGGCGATGCATCATTAGTAGAAGTAACCATCCAATTCAAAGCAAAAGATTATACACCATAGCTCTAATGACCCTTTAAAGTCCATCTGGTACTAGATTCTTTAACTCTGTGTTTACGAATGTGGATAATAGTACAGTAACAATACAAGTTCAACCATATTTTTATGTTACACCAACCTATTCATTATCGAGAGCTGATGTTGAAGCAGAGGGATTAAATGAAGTTTGGTAGTTTAGAACCTGAAATGAAACAACTTGACTAGAACAAAGTTGGTGCAAAAAATAGCGTCAAAGACTCCTAAGGAAAAGAATATAGGGTAACTGATTCATTCAGATATACTGACACATTGCTACACCAAAAGGTACATTATATACATACCAATTGCATTTCGCGATTAAAACAGTAGAAGAGGGAATAAACGATCGTGAAAGTACTTTCCAAGTACCAAATTTACCATTAGCGGATGATACGCATGAGCTTCAAGTCAATATCCCTGGACACTTTACTATCGAATTCCATGAAGATGAAAAAGTTACGCATCAAGATCTTTACTTATATAGATTACAACCATCTTACGCAGGTGATGTAAATAAAGATGATGTCATCAACGTAATGGATACAATTTACTTACAAACTTACTGGGGAACAAATAAACGTGAAGCAGATATTAACTTTGACGGTGTAGTTGATGAAAAAGATATGGCATATCTAGAGAATAACTACTTAATGCAAAACCCTACAATTAACTATGCTCCAACACCTAAAACGAAATATAAAGGACAAACTCTAGAAACTGTTAAGAGTGTATTAGGAATTAATTAATACAAAAAAATAGGAATCGTTGATTTAATAGGCTCTGGTTTACACCGGAGTCTTTTTTAATGCTCTATTAAAGTAAAATGTTGATTTTAGAGGAAAGAAAAAGATCACAAAATAGTGATCTTTGATTTTACTTATGCAACTAAAGCATCTTTTGGCTTAAGAAGGGTCCATTATCTTTTTATTAATAAGTCTTAAAATGAATTGTTGTAACAAATTCATAAAGGTACCGAAAATTAATATTAATGTTAGTCTTTCATTACGTTCAGCAAAAAAATAAATACCGATAATACCAATAATTAAAATAGTTGAACCAGTTATTATTACTATTATTTCTTTACGGTTTATGGTTTTGTTCTTAAAGTTCATCAGTTTAATTTTTGAACTAGAAAAAATCTTCGGAATAGATAAAATAAATAAAATGAGTATACTAGAAATGATTAATTGAATAAAAAAATCCATTACTTTCTCCTTTATTAATAAAAATGAGTTTGATAGAAGTAGCTATTTTTATTATATTTGAAATTGATATGGTTTTAATTTAGTGAAAATGAATCATTTTTATTTTATTTTTTACCAAAATCAATTTAGCTCAAAAATAAGAAATCTTCTTGTGAAGACCCTTTATTTATTCCATTATGCGATTATGTTGTACAACTAAATGGCATTCGTTAGTTGAATTAGAATCTGTAACTCTCTCTATCTCCACATGAATATTTTCTAATAATAAATCCTAAATATTATCAAATAGTAGGCAATTTATTTTGGTCCTTAAGAAAGAAGAAGTTAAGGAGTCAGGAAAGGAATAGTTGGAAATATACTTCGCATATAATACAAATTAAATGCGAAGTGGATTAG
>NZ_JBHJTJ010000107.1:0-4258 GCF_042267765.1 Gottfriedia sp. NPDC056225
GTTGAGAAAACAGATACTCCAGGTGCCGTTACTTCAGGCTTTATATCGTATAAAACACGAGATGGACCACGTGAGCTAAATGGTGCTAATTTATCACCTGTTGTGACTAATTGTTTCATATTACTAAAAGTAAAATTTAAAGACGTATTAGTACTAGATGGTAACTTCGCAGCTAAGGCTTTGCCTTGTGCATTACTAATTAAAAATGTCGGTATATAGCCATAACCTTCTCCAAGATATACATCACCGTTAGGAACTGGTGCATCGTATAATACAGCACCGATTGCTCCACGTGCTTTCGCATTTGCTATGATTTGAGTTAAACCGATGCTACCTCGTTGCGCCAATATTACTTTGCCCTTAACATCTATTGGTGTAGAAGTACCGGTATTTCCGGTCCAGTACGAACCTTCAGTACCATATGCTGCATTAACCATTTGCACAGTTTTCCCATCAAAATCTGCTATATTATCCCCTAAGCCTTGAGCGGCTAGTTTTAAATCAGCTGTAACATCACCAGTTGACGGTTTTAATGTTCCTGTATATGTCGGAATAGAAACAGAAGTATCTGATGCTCCAACTGTAATGGCTAAAGGTGAATTACCTGGTGCGCCAAGCGAATACATCATATCACCAGAATTACCTGCTGCGACAATCGCGGTTACACCTGCAAGTACAGCATTATTAACGGCAATTGATGTAGGATATAATGGGTCATTGTAATCTGCGCCAAGAGACATGTTAATAATGTCCATCCCATCAGATACCGCTTTATCAAGTCCTGCTAATATAGCTGATGTATAACCACCTCCATATGGCCCTAGAACACGATAAGAATAAATATCAGCATCCGGTGCAACCCCTGTGACTGATAAGTCTCCATCATTTTTACCTTGTCCAGCAATAATACCAGCCACATGTGTTCCGTGCTCAGTATAATACGCTTCTCCATTTGAACCTAACTCATCCTCACCAGATTTCTGCCAATCTGCGTATGTTGTTTCCATTGGGTCATTGTCATTATCAACAAAATCATATCCACCTTTAAAGGCACCTTTTAAATCTGGGTGGTTATAGTCTATACCAGTATCAAGAATACCAACTTTTACACCTTTTCCTGTAAAGCCTTCTTCATGAAGTTTCTCAACTCCAGGGAATGTCACCATCGTATGCGTTGCAGCTTGCTTCCCTGTTGTTGATGATTCGCTGATCGATGGTGGCTCAACTTGGACTTGTAAATCACTATAAACAGATTGTACTGCACTTGATTTAAGTAGTTGTTTTATTTTGTTAGCTGGAATTGTCATTGCAACCCCATTAAATGCTTTTTTATATGAACGTTTAATTGAATATGTATTTTTCTTGTCTTTTAACTCACTACTGAAAATAGTTTTTAAATCTTTTTGGAATGCTTCGTGTGAAGCGCTTACATTTTCTTGTGCATCTTTTGCTGATAACGTTTCGCCGTTGGATGCAGCTTCTAAAACAGCAGTCTGCTCAGGCTTGTCTTTAAATTCGACAATGACAGGTGTAAGCTTGTCAGTTGTTTGATCGACTTCTGAGGATAATTGCAGTCCCTCTTTATCACTTAATTTCAATTGCTTAATTGCCTCACGTTGTTGAGGAGTCAAATTTGCTAATACTTGTTCAACCTTCGATGTTGCTTGTGCATGTACTTGTTGTGAAAAGGAACCTGGTGTCATTGTAGTACTTATAAGTCCTGTTGTTAATGCTAATGTTGTCACATTTTTAAACATACTCTTTTTCATCTACTAGCCTTCTTTCTTTTCTCAAGATAAATTCATTATACGGAGAATTGATTTTATTGATATTTTGCAAATTTCAATCAATTCTAAATTTTTTTACAAATTCCAACTTTTTATTTCTTCCAACTTAATATTTTTGAAAAAAATGAAAAAAGAAATCGAAAAGTTCTCTGACAGTTTTCCATATCCACTCGGGTATTTCAATACTTTCCAAAGCTCCTGTTTTAGAAGGAAATCTTAATGTTGAAACGAAAAAAACTGTATATTTTAGAAAATCTAAAACCAGTAAGATCTGGCTGCAAGCAAAAATGGTTTTTATATTAGTGTTTTAAATGGCTAAATCAAGAAATTTAATGACCAACTTGAAGGAAAAGCAAACATAGTAAATTTCACTTTATTTAGAAAGTAGGAAAATCCCAATCTCTTTTTTTTACTTTCTAATACTTTTGAAGTGCAAAAATATTTAAAACTATAAGCTAGTTTAAAGATTCTTCTCTAAAAACATAGAAAGACTCCGGTACAAATCCGGAGCCAATAAAATCTATATTTCTATTATTTTTAGTCTATTCCTTTTCGTTAATTCCAAGATCTTTCTTTATACTATCTAAAGTTGCTGACTTGTATTTCTTTTTTGGTGCTAGTGAGTTTGCGATTGAAGTATTTTGCATTAAGTAGTTTTTCTCTACAAATGCAAAGTCTTTCGCATCAACTACGCCATCAAAATTAATATCCGCAGCACGTTTATTTGTTCCCCAATAAGTTTGAATATAAATTGCATCCATTACGTCGATGACATTATCACCATTCACATCACCTGCACTATTTTTGTCCATTTCTACTAACTTTTGCGCACCAGCAAGATCTCCATCGAAGTCTCTGAATGTTTTTGTTGATAGTTTGCTAGTAAAATGTCCCGGTACTTTCACATAAATATCATAGTCTTTATCTGATAATGGTAGGTTATTAAATGTAAAGTATGAACTTTTTGTAAGACTACTTACATCATAAGTTTTACCGTTTGCATCTTGTGCATATATTTTTGCTCCAAGCTTAGAATAGTCTACCTTTGAATCTATTTGATTTGCTCCTGATATTAGGAAAGCTTCAGGTGACATAACTCCACTCACCATTGATTGTTTTGGTAATACATAAAATGGTTTATCTTTATATACACGAATTAAGTTAGTAGTAGTTGCATCTGCTGTTTTCTTATATTTAAACGATGATACATCAAATCCATATCCTTCTTGTAAATATAGATTATCTTTTGTCAATTTAAGTGTAACATCTAAGAAAGGTAAGTCTTTATCAATTGTTAAACTTCCTTGATCAATAGAAGCACCAACTTTAACAGAACCTGTACTCAACACTGGTGCCGTTAAGTTAACTTTTGCCCCTTTTTCTTCAGCATATTTTTTAAATGCATCATTGATTTTTACGCTTTGGAATGAATAATTGTTATTAGAAAAAGGCAAAGTGAACTCTCCAGATGCAAGTTGCTTAATATTGTTTAAGTTCAATGTCATTGTAATTTCGTCACCAAGTCGGATCTTGTCTTTGTTATAGGTTGGAACCGCATATTCAGTTCCTGCTTTTATAAATTTATAATTTTTGATACCTTTTGGATATGAATCGGCTGCTGTTCCATTATCAAAAACAAATAAATTGGAATC
This sequence comes from Gottfriedia sp. NPDC056225, assembly GCF_042267765.1. Lineage (NCBI taxonomy): Bacteria > Bacillati > Bacillota > Bacilli > Caryophanales > Bacillaceae > Gottfriedia > Gottfriedia sp. NPDC056225. The sequence goes on from NZ_JBHJTJ010000107.1 coordinate 3,440, forward strand.
TACATAGCCTACTCCATCAACTCCAGTTTTAGTTACTGGGAATCTAAAGTTACCATCCTTATCAATTGAAAGGAACATATTATTATATAAGCTATATTCAAAATATAATGCACCATTAATCGATTGATCAACATTTAAACCTTTCTGTTTCAGCCGATCAACACCTGCATCAAATACATTACCATGAATCCAAATTGCTGGTCCATTATAACCAGGTTCTGTCGTATACATTGATTCATTTACTTCATAAATACCTGGCTTCATATCTACTTCTACTTTTGGAGGGGTATTGTCAATCGTAACATTCGAATCCATGCTGTATGATTTTCCTTGGTCATCATGCGTAACCATTTCAAAGGTATAGTCTCCTTCAGGCAGCCTCACCTTTTGATTGGAAATAGGTCGTTTTTTATCATTTGTAAATGGGTAGACTACACCAGTAAATAAAGCCTCTGAGTAATAGTCTTTGCCTGTCAATAAATTACTTGCAGCAAAAGTTCCTACAAGTCCAATTGGTTCACCTGTATTTCCATCTTTCACTAATACATCGATTGTTGTTGCTGGGCTTGACAATTTAAAGTACACATTTACATATTGTTGTACCATAGGATGAATAATTTCCGGATCATTCGTCATCATAGGTCTACTCACACGCATGTAATCAAACCCTTTACTATTTCTTATGTTAATTGAAAATGGGATTTGATAGTTTTCTTCTTTATTATTTGAATTGACAAAATAAATATATCCTTCATATCTTCCTGTTACTGCTTGTTTTGGTACATTAATTGTTGGATTAATTTCGACAGATTTTCCTGC
>NZ_JBHJTJ010000108.1:0-4253 GCF_042267765.1 Gottfriedia sp. NPDC056225
CTAACATCTCGATTTCATTGTTAAGTAATTTGAATGAAAATTGTATCAATTCTAAAATTATTAAGCAATTAATAAATGAAAATTATGTAATGTCTGTGTAACTAATCTGCCATTTTGTTGAATAAGAAAATCAATCTTCTATCGAAGTATATAAGAATGGTACACCAAATCACTTAAAATATAGCTTGATATCAAACTTTACAATTATATAATGCCCATACTAACTACTAGAATAAATTACCTTTAGTACACCGATATTAACTTAGAGGTGAAGGTATATGCTAAAAAGAAGAATTGCTACTATATGTTTATACTACATTTTTTGTGTGTTTATTTTAGTACAACCATTAACGCAAAAATAAGATCTCCCAAATCAATTAATCAGCAAGATAATAATGAGTGCATTGAACTTTAAGAACGGTTAAATAGTCTTGAACCTACTAAGCCAATTACTATATTAAAATCTCCAGAACAAAAAGAAAGCGAGTGGAATTATCCTTTAAATACCTTTTCTATTTCTGAAATTTTAAGTAAAGGAACAGAAATACCTTTTAATTTAATTAAAAATGAACCAAATTATGAAAGACCAGTATATAAAGAGCAATGGTATAGCACCTATGGAAGATGGAGTTATATCCCAAGTAGGATATATTACGCTCAACATCGTTTATTCCCAATCTATGATATTGGACTTTCAGGTTTATTTAATATTGGAAATAATTTAGGTATTGGTTTTCCAACATTTCAAAATAAAACCGACCTTGACTTATATATTATTGTTTTTCAAACAAATGTTAGTAAAGTTTATACAAAAGAAAATCAAGTTGTTGTTGTTGGAAATCCACAACGTAATGGAGTTCAGGTTATAACTGTTAAAACAAAAGATTTCCATCCGTCTGATTTTAAGAAGATGTTACTTATACAAATGGCAATTAACAGTTATGAAATCGATTATTCACTTATTAATTATCAACCACCCGATTATTGGGAAAAACATATTAAACAAAATCAAAAAATACCTCAAATTTTAAAAACACGTGTAATTGAGCGTGTTTTTTCATTTTTTAAAGGAAGCTTCTTATTGAACTTTACTGCCTTATACTTAAATAAAAAAAGCTGCACATATGCAGCTTGTGATCTTCAACCATCGCTGAGCGTTAGTTCATCAAGAAATGAATAATAATAATTTGTGGAATTGATTTTAAACAATGACTTTTTCTTATACTATTATCCAGTATCAAAATGGATTTTTACAGTATCATTCAATGCCTACTGTGTTTCAATCTCACTAAGCATAATACCACTTAAATCCGGATTGCTACTTGATTCAGTGAAAAAGAAAAATCTTAGTTCATATTTCCCAAATCGATAAGTTAAGACAGGGCTTGTAACTTTCTGTTCTTGTTCTTCTTTATACGGTTTTCCAAGAGTGTTTTTTACAGTTACAAAAGATGCTTGGTAAAAACTTTCATGAGGCATAATTTTAATTACTTTATTTGTTTTTTCATCTATTTCAATAGTAGCATTCTTGTATCTTAATGTTAAACCAGGAATATTTTTATCTTCCGGCTCTCCCATCATCTTATATACCCCATTTTTAGTTTCTCCAATTGGAATTGGTACATCAGGAACTTTACCTTCTTTTGCTAACTTAGCAATCTCTTTTATTTCTGCAATTTGTTTCTTAGAGTCTTTACTTAAAATAGTGTATCGAGTCGTGTTAAAAAATTCTTCATCATGCCAAAAATTAAAAAGTAATTGATATTCTCCAACCCGATATACAACGTAATCTATCCCTTCTATTGAAGGTTTCCCGAAATAATTGGTTAGTTCATCACGCTTCAGTTTCTCAAGTCGTTTATCCACGGACGTAATTTTTTTTATTTTATTTTCATCAGTTATCTCAAACTTTGTATCATATTTCGAATAGATCTTACTTCTATATTTCATCGGAATAATTCCATCTGAAAAAAGATCCATAAAAAATGGATGCATCTTAGTTGGCTCTTTATTCATGTCTTCATCTTTTAATATATCAGACTTTCCCCATTTTTTTGTAATCAATACTGAAGATTCCCCAAGTTTAAAAGGGCTGTTAATCATTTTACCTTCTTTAGCTTGTTTCTCAATTTCTTCTAAAAAAGATTTCTTTTGTGACTCTATTTTATGTACCTTTAAAGAATGTTTTGTATTCTTGATGATCGTAGGTGAAAGAATGCCTAGTGCGATAACTGCCACAATTATTATTCCAATAATCATCTTTTTGTTATTAATATAATTCATAAATTTCCCCTTAATATTTTACTTACTATCATTATATTGAATATAACACATCGACCTAACAGTTGATTAATGTAATTTTAGATAATTTTGCATTTTATCCGTATTAGCTATTCTGCTAAATACGAAAAAAGCAGCCAATGGCTGCTTCCTAATGTTTAACAAACACATGCGTTAGTTGTACAAGATTTATTAATTTATTTCTCCTAAATAACAGATTTCTCCACCTTTTATATCTTCATCAATTAGGTCAGAATCCTTAATTTCTTCTCGTACACATGCAATTCCCATTCCAATAGGAACAGATAATTTCCACTTGTTCGTTAAATGATGTTGTACATCAATTGGAACACCTTTACTGTATTCGTCTTCGTAACCCATCCAAAATGTATTACTTTCATTCAAAGTAAATATATCAATTTTCGTTGAGTTCCAATCTCGAAAATCAACGGTTAGTATAATTCTTAGTTTTTCTCGGTTCGAAGGTTTTAGTTTTATTAAATGACTTGTTCTATCTATCATCAACTGAATACATTGTTTTTTTACACTGATTGGTGTTTTCGGTGAGATGAACAAGTCTGAAAGTCTAGTGGGAACATGACATTCCCAATATTGTTCCATTTCTATCGGGAATTTTTCTGTTAACTTAGTCCATTCTCTTTTGAATTTTTTTATCAAACGCTTTAAACCTCGCACTTTTTTATATCTTCTTTTCATAAGTTCCTCCAAATACTAAAACTACTTTATAGCATTCAATTTAATATAACAATTTTACAACACTATAGATTCGCTTGTTCAACTAATCTGCCATTTTGTTGTACAACTAATGTATGCGTTAGTTCAATAAGAATTTATTTATTTTCCGATTCATTAATCAACTTACAAAGATAGCCGACTATGTACTCTCTTTTTGTAGTTTCTTCGATATCATTATTTTCAACAAGTTCATCAATGCCTTTACTAATTACATTCCATAAAGGTGTATTTTCAAATTTCACATATGGATGTGACATTCTATTTCCTCCTTGCGTCTTAGTTCAACTAAAGCAATGCGTTAGCCATCCATGAATCCTCAGATTCATAACAGTGAATGGAAGTTTATACGGTACTCCCACACTAGTTGAATAAGAAATCCTTACAGTTCCGTTCTTTTATATATTTCTATAGTATTGAAAATTGCTACAAATATAGAATTAATTAGCGAGCTTATAATCAACCAAAAGTAAAAATCGTAATCATGTTCTGACCATTTTGAAACTAACACTAAAGTAAATAGTATAATAAATCCTATGCGTTTCCATTCAATTGCTAATATAGTCTTTAATTTATTCATGTTTGATTCCCAGTTTTTCCCCTCAACAAGTAATTCGATTTTGTCATGTAATGTGATATAAACATACCATATTTTTCGGATTTTGATTAAAAAACTTTACTAATTCTAGATTAACTAAACTGCCATTTAGTTCCACAAAAAAATCGGCTAAATAGCCGATAAGGTTGTTCAACTAAAGCATGCGTTAGTTGAATAAGAGCATATGATAAAGTTGAATCATAATTGAAAATATTAACTTTTTAATTTACTCCAATACTTTTTGCCACTGTAAAACATTCTTCATATGAAAATTCCATTCCAAACCACTTTTCAAATACATTTTTAATCAATAATATAAGTTCATTATTATTATTTACAGAATTTATCTCTTTAACGATATCTTTAATTTCGGGGTCATATTCATCTTCTGGTGCCCCACCAGCTAATAGCCCCAAAGAATCCCATTTATCTATTTCTAACTTTACTATTTCGTAATTCAAACTGTTCATTTCTTCAACTCCACTATAATTTATTTCGTAAAGATACTAAATCCTTATGTAACTAAAGCATGCGTTAGTTGCATAAGGTTTCCTTAATTTATAATATAATTTCACTTCAACGAAAAAATAAATCACTATAAATATATACACTTAATGGAATT
>NZ_JBHJTJ010000109.1:0-4196 GCF_042267765.1 Gottfriedia sp. NPDC056225
CTATATAAAAAATCATTTCTTACATGATACGTTCTTATCTTCATATGGTTATGGTGATTGGGATGATACGCTACAGCCAGCAAACGCCCAATTAAAAAAATATATGGTAAGTAGCTGGACCGTTACTCTTACGTACCAAACATTAAAACAGTTCGCAGCTGTTATAAAAGAGATTGATGAAATAGAGTTTGAAAAGATAACTCATTAAGTAAATGGAATTGCTGCGGACTTTAAAACATTTATATTAAATACTGAAGTGATTCCTGGATTTATCTATTTAGAGGATCCAATTAGTGCAGAGATGATGATTCATCCATCAGACCAAAAAACTGGCATTCAATATCGATTATTGCCAATGACGCGCAGTATGATTGCAGAATTATTTACATTAGAAGAAGCAAATTATCATTATGAGATTATTAAAGAGCATTTACAGCATCCAGATGGTGTCCGTCTTATGAATAAACCTGCAACTTATGCTGGTGGTGTGAGTAAAAACTTTAAACGTGCAGAGCAAGCTTCAAACTTCGAACGAGAAATCGGATTACAATATGTTCATGCACATATCAGGTTTATTGAAGCCATGGCTAAATTGGGGAAAGAAAATGAAGTATGGCACGCGCTTTCTGTCATTAATCCTATTAATCTAAAAGAAGTAGTTCCGAATGCTGAATAACGCCAAAGCAATACTTATTTTAGTAGTTCCGATGGTAAATTTAATAATCGTTATGAAGCGCAAGAGCAATTTACAAGTTTGAAGAATGGAAAAGTTGCTGTTAAAGGTGGATGGAGAATTTATTCTAGGGGACCCCCTAAATGGTTTGGAAGCACTTGCATATTCTCGTATGAGAAAGCGAGATATTAACAATGATTTCGGGCGGCAAGAACGACAAAGACATGTTCTTACCGCAATTATAAAAGAATTAAAATCTCCAAAGTCGATTTTAAAAACTGATACATATGCTAAAGAGTTCAGTAAAAACATTCATACAAATATAGGAATCAGAGATGCGCTTTCATTATAAATTATAGCAGGTTAGTTAAAAAAAATGGAGAATGTCTTAATTATACTATTTGATTAATTATTTGGAGGAATTAAATGGACGACATTAGGAAAGCGATAAGAAAATGTAAAACACTTAATGGCCCCTTTCCTGAGTTTAATATTAACAATGCGTCAGAATATCCAAATGAGCTTTTTTTAGAATGGTACCAAGAAGCAGTTGATTATGGTGTGCATGAAACACACTCAATGGCTCTTTCAACAACTGATCATAATGGATATCCTGATGCTAGGGTACTAATTATTAAAGACGTGGATCAACATGGGTGGTATTTTGCAACAAGTTTACAAAGTGAAAAAGGTAAACAAATCGATTTTAATCCCAATGTTGCTATGACTTTTTATTGGACACTAATTGGTAGACAAGTCAGAATACGTGGTAGAGCAATTAAAATGGAAAAAGAATTAAGTGCCCAAGACTTTTTAGCCAGAGGTACCGTAGCGCGAGCAGTAGCGTTGATTGGCAAACAAAGTTCAATTTTAAAAGAGCATTTTGAGTTTGATGAGGCGCTAAATAAACAAATTGAAATTTTACAACAAAATCCAAATTTAGTGTTTCCTTCGTGGACATTGTATCGAGTAGTTGCAAAAGTAGTGGAGTTTTGGCAGGCTGATGAAAATAGAAGGCATATACGATTAAAATATTGCTTTGAAGGAGATAGATGGGGAAAAAAGCTTTTATGGCCTTAGTTTAATTTTAATTAATATTTTAAAAAGGTTAAATTTCCTCTTAATTTTAAGATATAATAGTGTAATTAAATTTCTACTTTAGAGGTAAATGAATAATTAATTTAGCGAAGTTTTTTACTTCAGAAGAGGAGAAAAATATGAAAAAAGAAGCATTTCGAATTAACGGTTACATTGTATTGGTATTAATAATAGGATTATTACTAATTAGCGCGGTTACTTCATTAGAAAGTGGTAATGTATTTTTCATAATTGCTTCTTTTATATTCGTTTGTTTGATTTCATCTGGATTTGTAATTAACCAACCTAATGTAGCAGTTGCTATAGTATTTATGGGGAAATATTTAGGGACAATCTATGAAGATGGTTTCTATTGTACGATTCCATTTACAAATAAATCAAAAGTTAATCTAAAAGCTGTTAACTTTAATAGTGATGTATTGAAAGTAAATGACATCGACGGGAATCCGATCGAGATTGCTGCTGTTGTAGTATACAGTGTAGTTGATGTTGAAAAAGCAATGTTTGAAGTTACAGATTATCAAAAATTTGTAAGGATTCAAAGCGAAACAGCGATCCGCCATATTGCAACGAAGTACGCTTATGACACAACAAATAAAGATGAATTTTCTTTAAGAGGGAATGCTGAAGAGATAGCTGATGAATTACAAATTGAGCTACAGGAACGACTTCAAAAAAGTGGTGTAAAAGTTCATGAAGCGCGATTAAGTCATCTTGCTTATGCACCTGAGATAGCAAGTAGTATGTTACAAAGACAACAAGCGAAAGCAGTTGTTCAAGCTAAAAGAGAAATAGTTGAAGGCGCAGTCGGTATGGTAGAAGATGCTTTAAAAATGCTCGAAGAAAAAGGATTACTAACCGCAACAGACAGTCAAAAAGCCGATATGGTTACTAGTTTACTTGTAACTATTATTTCTGAAAAAGGTGCCCAACCTGTTATAAGTGCAATGAAAAAGTAGGGGAATGACCAGTTAAATTTAATTAAGAAAAAACTGAATTTTATGTTTATGGTATGTTAGCAGAAGATTGGGAAGCTGGATGTAAGTAAATCTAATACAACCAAACTGCCTTGAAGTTGATAGATTAATAACATAAGCCCGTCTAAAAAAGGAATTTTTTATTTTAAAGAGAATCTAATTACAATGGATTTTTTATAAAAAGGATGAAGCGGATGAGTAAAAATTTTAATGAAATTGCCCAAGACTTATTAAATACAAACTTTAATAATTATTGGCCGGGTTTTGAATCAGTTGCATACGCATTATATGATAATAGTAATGTATATCTTTTCAATCATCCTAGAATGACGAAAACAGAGCAAAATCAATACCAAATTTTACAACGGGACGATCAATTTAATGGTTGTACACTTATTCTTTATAATGAGTATCCAACAGCAATCGTTGATCTCGAATTTTACGAGGATTATGGAAGTTTATTTTCGATTCTTTTACACGAATTATTTCACGGTTTTCAATATATTAAGGGTGAAAAAAGGTTTGCGAATGAGACGATGGGAATTACATATCCCTTATTAAAGGAAAATGTGGAATTAAGAAAACAGGAAAGAGCTAGCCTTTTTAGTGCAGTGTTAGAAAATAATGTTCTTAAAAAGAAACAATATCTTAATAGGTTCATAGCACTTAGAGAAAAAAGAGCTTCTATAATAAAGGAACATTTAGTGTACGAACATTTGATTGAAACAATTGAAGGGCCGGCATGGTATGTTGAACTAAATGCTTATTCGGAAAAAAGCACAAATTCATATAATTCGATTATAGAAAAGTATGGACAACAACTTATGGACAATTACGAATCCACCTCAGATATTCGAAAGAGCTGTTATAGTTCTGGTTTGTTTATGTGTTTATTACTTGATGAGTTTTCACCTAGTTGGAAAGAAAGCTTTTTAGAAAAAGAAGAAACACTTTATGAGTTAATAAAACAGCTTTCCGATGGAACAAAAGAAGTAAGTGATCTTGAAATAACTCCTGAAACAGATGCTGTAATAAATTATGTAACGCAAAATAGAAAAAATACAGTTGAAGAATTTGAACAACAAAAAGGAATTCATCTATTTATTGAAGGTGAAATAACTTCAAAATCTTTTGATCCGATGAATGTCATTCCATATCAAGATAAACTTTTACACAAAAACTTTTTAAAAGTTAGAATGAATAATGAAGACTATCTTATTCAACAACCTGTTATTACCAATTGGAAAGATAGAATTCAAAATATTGTTAGATTACATCTAATATTAAAAAATAAACCCATTGTAAAAACGGATTCTCTTGCAGTCGAGGGTATAGGAGAGATAAAGGGAGATTTAAATATAAATGAAAATGCTATTTATTTATATTTAAATTAGTATCATTTCATGTTCAACTAAAACAATTAATAAAAATTCCTGAAGGTTGTCTAA
>NZ_JBHJTJ010000110.1:0-4170 GCF_042267765.1 Gottfriedia sp. NPDC056225
GGAATAAGAATATATCCTTGTACTTATCTTTATTTAAGGAGGGGTATCGTTGAAACGTGTTGTTTTTGCTATATTACTTCTAATGATTGTTTTACTTGGTATGTATTATGCAACAAGTCCTGGTTGATAAACATTATTGAACTAACTCGTGCGATTCTTCAATAACGAAGGATCGTTTTTCTTATGCAGCTAAATTGCAGGATAGTTACACAAGGAATTAATGAACTTTTATTGAAAATATTAATGTAGAATGATTTTGAAAAGGAGAGGGCGAAATGGATAATTTTAGTCTAATCATTACGATAGTACAATTGATAATTCTATTTGCAGTATTGTATATAGTAATTAAGATTGTTAAAAAAGTAAGCTCGTTTGCAAAAAATAATTTGTTTATTTCAAATAAAAGAATTGAAGAACTAGAGCAAAGAATGAGTAATTTAGAGAAAAATAATGATACTGCTTATTTAACTAACTGATGCGATAGTTGAAGATCACAAGCTGCTAATATCCGGCTTTTTTTATTGCAGTAAATGGCAGGATAGTTGCATAAGAATGAGAATTAATTAGGAAAATTTACATTGGTAAATTAATGGGAAATTCTGTTAAAATTTAAGAGGAAGTTAAAATATTATTATAAGGAGTGGCATAAAAGTGTCTATTTTTGCATTCATACTGCTACCTGCAATCACCTTATTGTTAGCGCTATCATTCTTAGTCAATTTTAAAAGTCGAAGCAAAGTATCAAAGAGTATTGGGATTATTTTATTAATATTTGTTGTATTTATGGTTATAGGTATTGCTACTTACTTTAATGGTCCTACCTTACATTAGAAAAACTAAGTTATTTCTAAAGCGTTATTCAATTAAGGCTAGGCTGCTTCGGTAGTCTTTTTTTATTGAACAAAATGGCAGTTTAGTTGCATAAGAAAAGGTTTCTACGATGAAAAAATCGAATTAAATTAAGTAAAGTTAAATGAATTGGAGAGAACTTCATTGAGATACAAAATGTTAATCGTTTCATTGTTTGTTTTGGTTTCTGGGTGTTCAAAGATTACCAGTGGAGAAGAAAAATTAAAACAAGATACACATTTAAACTCTACTGAAAAAGTGGAACATAAATCATCTGATACTAATAAGCCCCAAAAAAATGGCGACGATTTTGAGTTATTAGATATTGGACCCAAATTTAGTATCCCAGATTTTAATATTACAAATTTTGATATTAAAGTAAGAAAAGGAGAAATACACTTAGAGTTTACATATAATATTAGTCCTAAATTATACGAGTTTCTAAAAAGGAAACCTATATATTACTTTGGAATTGAGTTTCCACAAGATACAAATGATATTGTAAAACTCGATAGAACATCTTTAGTTCAAGGTCCGATGTTATTGGGTAAAGCTCAGACATACACCATAAGTTTTAATGAAAATATCCCAGTATCTCTAACTCAAACAGAAATTGATCAATTAGAAAAAAATCAATTAGGATATCGATTGCACATTTTAAATAAAGAAAAAGCTAACGTTCATACTTATGATGATATTGAATTAGCTAGTCAGGTGGACCCAAAGAAGTCAAAACCTGAATTTTTTACAATTAAAAAATAAAAACATTTACGTGGATTTTCTTATGTAACTAACGCAGTGCATTAGTTGTATTATGCTGGGCTGCTTCGGCAGTCCATTTTTTATTCAACAAAATGGCAGATTAGTTACATTAGAAAAAGAAATTTGAATTAAATATTGAATATGTCAAATAGTACTTTTAAATACGGAGGATATAAATGCGAAAGATTGTAATTATAGGTTCAGGTGGTTCAGGAAAATCAACATTTTCTAGGAAGTTAGGAAATAAGTTGAAGATAAATGTTTTCCACCTTGACGCTATATTATGGAAACCTAATTGGGAATTAGAATCTAAAAAAGAACAAATAAAAATACAAAACGAAATGGTTAAAAATGAGGAATGGATCATCGATGGTAATTATAGTGGGACGATAGACATTAGACTCAATGCAGCCGATACAATTATTTTTCTGGATATTCCTAGATTAGTTTGTATTTACCGTGCATTTAAAAGACTAATTCAATATAGAAACAAAACCAGACCTGATATGAGGGAAGGTTGTCAAGAGAGATTTAATATTGAATTTTTTAAATGGATTTGGGAATATCCCAAGAAAAAGAGACCTAGTATTTTAAATAGACTTCAACAACTATCCGATGAAAAAGAAGTTATTATTTTAAAATCAACGGAAGAAGTTAAGCAATTTTTAGTTAAATGATATATTTAACAGTATTTCCTTATGCAACTAAATGATGCTTTAGTGATACAACGTCGACTGCTTCGGTGGTCTTTTTTATTTGACTAAATGGCAGGAGAGTTTAATAAGAAATAGATAATTTATGGTAAAATTGAATAAATAATAGCGTTAAAAAATCTATGACAGATGTTATTTTGAAAATAAATATGTAGAAAAATGGGAGAGTAAATGGACATTTTATTAAATGAAGTAGTTAATTTAATTAACAACGAGAATAAAAAAATCATCATTGGGATTTCTGGTCATGGAGCATCTGGAAAGACGACGTTTGCCCATAATCTTTTAAAATTACTGAATCAAGACGATGTTAATTACATCAATACGGATCCATATATAATAGGCTCACATCTTAGAAAGTACACATCAATTAACTATAAATACAAAAATGAAGTTCATCATGATAAAATGACAGCTTGTCATCCTTCTGCTCATAATGTAGCCACTTTAGAGAGAGATATTCGTATGTTGAGAGATGGTTTAGATTTTTACACGATTGGTACTAATTATGTAAAGAGTGCTTTAATTTTTTCACAAAATAAAATAAACATTATAGAGGGGATGAGCGTTGCTTTTACAGATCCTAATCTGTATGATTTAAAAATTTACTTATATACAGACGGAGAAACTGAGTTGAAGAGAAGAGGTATTCGTGATGTTTCTGAAAGAGGAACAGATATTAATTATTTGAGAAAATCTCATGATGAGCGTAGAATTCAATACGATTTGTTTATGCATCCTTATCATCTGAATTTTGACATTGTAGTAAAAAATACCGATACCGATTATATTATTGAAAAAGGTTTTTTTAGATGTGATAACTAATTCCTTGTGCAACTAAATGATGCATTAGTTGAAGTTCACGAGCTGTTCCTTGCTGCTCGTTTTTTTATTCAAGTAAATGGCAGTTTAGTTGCATAAGAAATATATGATAAAATATAAGAATTGAATGAATAGTAAGATATTTACCTCAGGAAAATTAGATAATAGGAGACATATATGAGAGATTGGTTGAATTTTGATAAAAAACTTTGGTTTGAATTACATGACGAACATTGTGATGGTAAACATTATATACTTGGAAACCCTCATACTTTTACAGGGAGAATATTTGCTTACTGTCCGCAAAAAGATGCTTTCTTTAATATATCATTGGAAGAAATTAAAGAGATGCCCACTGAGACAGAGTATTGGATTAAAGGTTTCATATCAGGAAACGAACCTTCGCGACCAGTTGACGAAGAAGGTAAACCACTTGCCCCACCCTCACAAGACTATATCCATTGGGAGGAAAGTGTTGAATTATTTCATAAAACTGGATATTGGTATCCTGGCGAAAGGCATTGTGAAATTTGTGGAGTAAAATTATTAAATTCTTGGACAGAATTTGATTGCGAAAATTGTTTAGATAAAAATTAATCGCTATGCAACTAACTGATGCGTTAGTTGAAGTTCATGAGTTAATTCTAATTAGTAGGTGATTAAATGAACGCTAAAACATTGCTTGAATGGGCAATTAATCATAATGCAAAAAATCAAACGATTGAAGGCTTCTGGGAATATTTTAATAAGTGGCGTGTAGAAGACAGAAGTGATTATTTGGATAGATTTTACGGTAAATTATATGATGAATTTATTACTGTTGAAGAAAGCGAAATAAATCTAAAACTACGTTTTGGAATGGAAGAGGCTTTTATTTTTTACTCTGTTAATATTTTTTATTTAAATAAACATATTGGTATTTACGACACTGAATTTTTTTTGAACGGTGAATTAGCAGATGAATATTTAGATTTTGTTAATTTCAAAAGCGAAATTTTAGAGATTAAACAAGACATAAAGATAG
>NZ_JBHJTJ010000111.1:0-4169 GCF_042267765.1 Gottfriedia sp. NPDC056225
GCTAATAGCTTTTAGATCTTGCGTTTCTTTAGGATTTTTTCGTTTTTGTATCGAATTAAGTACTAATTGAATTTCGTCAAATGTATTCAATACTTCTCCACTATTCCCTTTTCTAAAGTGGCTGGAAATCGTTGCAGGCGTTTTATCTAAAATTGAAGCAATTTTCTTTTGCTTCATAAATATTAAGTACAATGAACAAATAATCTCCTGTAGATCAGTTTGATTTTCAATTAATGTATTTTGTAATGTTAATAACAAGTTAAACATCTTTTCAAACTCAAATAGATCGTCCTCATTATTTAAATCGGTTAATTTAAAACTAAACTTAGGTCGATTTGAGGTTCTTTTTAAACTCTCATTTGCTAAACGTGCCTTTTTTAACAAAGGATGAATCCATGTTTCTATATCAATTTCATCTAATTCCAAATTTATATCTCCAAAAGTTAAACCAAAATACGGTTGATTATCTTTATATTTCCATATACGACTTATATAGAATGCAAGTACATATGCACTAGAATAGTGATTACTAACTAATAATATTTCATCTCCCATACGGTGCTTTACGATTGTTTTTACAACCCCGTCTGTCCAATCGTTAATCATTTCAACTATTTCTTTTAAATACATAGATAATTCTTGACCAAATACCTCATCATAAGATGAATTACTAACATCCATAATAAATATAGACACAGGAGTCCTCATAAAAATTCCATCCTTTTCAAATTAAGCATTAATAATAAATAAGATTAAATGAACTAATTATTTATAAATTAGACTATTTAATCTAATTATATCTTAATAAGATATTATAACCTAATTTTATTTGGATATTATTATTAATTTAAATATAATAATCTCTTTATGAGATACACAGCCGTGAAATAGGGAGAAATGCAGCGATTTTGGTTGGTGTGGAACATAGATGCCTGGCGTTGCTTCCTACGGCGACTATTTGTTATGTTAGTCCATTTAAGTTGGTTAGACAGAATTTGTTGCCATAATTTCGATTCCTCCAATTTTTTTGTCTTACCCTTAGTAAATAAATAAATTAGGTAGGAATCTATTTAAGTGTTTGTGAAATTTCTATGACATTCGACCGAAATTCATATGAAAAATAGTCGTATTTGAAATCATAATAAAAAAAAAGAGAACTAACCCCACAAAAAACAACTAATTGTTTTTTGTTTGATTAGATCCCAATTAAATTAATATTTAATTAATGATAAACCTTCACACAAATCCGACTCCTCAAAACATAACTCCAAACGCTCCCAATCAACCGGAATTCTCGGTGAAATTCTTAACTCTCCATTCAACATGCGGACTCCCCCAAATCCATTCACTACACATTGCCAGATTCCACCTAGTGATGCTGCGTGAATCCTATGATCGCTTGTTTTCATATTAGGTCCAAGATCTATTTCCGCTGCACGCCTATACAGTTCATATGCCATTTAGTCATCCTTCATATCACACGCCAACACACAATGAGTAGATAATGAAGAATCATGCAATGTCTTTGGTTCATAATAGTTCCAGTTAGCTCTTTTTACATCCTGATTAAATAGATCTTCCAGTAGATAAATCAAATCATAATGTCCGCTTGCTTTGAAACTTGTATTTGATTTACTTGGTCTAGGTTGTACTCTTTAAACATTGAGCCAATATTTTCTTAATTTTTATATTTTGATAAATCAATCTTCTTTAAAGATAAATATGTATCATCCTGTGGGATTACTAGATCCTTTTCCCGAGGAGTCGGTAAATCAATTTTTCTAGCCTTCGCTTCCCAAATTAAATAGTTCATTCCTAAATCTAGTTTTCTACTAAGCTCGGAAAATAAAATAGGTTCATTTTTCACAAGTTTATTGTAGTATTCCATTGCCTTTTTTATATTCCAATAAGCCATATAATTTGTAAATGCATTATTGTCCACATGCTCTTTATATTCATCTGGACCAACAACTTGATTAATGTAGTACTCCTCTGTTTAATCATTCCATTCTAAACGCGAAGACCAGAAGTTTGCTGTGTCAAAAATGATTTCATAACCGTATTTCTGCATAAAATCAACATCGTTTGTGATTTGGAAATACTGCCATGTTGCATATGCAATATCAGCTGTAATATGTTGTTCGATAAAACCAGACCAAATTTTTGTAGCTTCTCCTGTTATAATATCTGCGGCACCCCAAATTGGCGTTACCTCTCCGTCCTCTATCCAAGCAGATTCCCACGGATACATCGCACCTTCATATCCATTTTCCTCAACTCTCCTACGAGCCCCTTCAAACCAGATAACCCAGCATTTATTCCCAATATTAATTAACATAGAAGGATTTTCAAAACAAACAAGGAAATAGTATTGTTGTATTAATTTTGAGGAGGAAATAGTCATGCGTAAGGTTCATTTAATAAATACTAACAAAAGGAATAATCCAAATTGTGAAGTCGAAATGCTTATAAATCAAAAATGCTCCGCATATTTTCGAGACTGGCATACTTATGTGGAAAAAATACAAACGGGTGATATTGTTTTCTTGTACAGTACTGAGGTAGGTATTATTGCACGAGGAATCGCAACAGGTATTGTAGAGAAGGCTGATTACCAGGGCCATATAGATGCCGAATGCTACATGTATCTGGATCGATTTGAAAGGTTAAAAACTCCATTAACAGCGGCCAAAATTAAAGAGGCTTCTGGAATTGATGTGGTTTTTGGGGTAACTGTATTTACTTTTGCTAATTACGAAAATGGTTTAAAAGTATGGCAACATATAACAAAGCATAATCTTTAAATGATTGCATTCTTATCTATAAATCTTGCATTTTTTACAATAATAGGCCAAGACATATTCTTGGCCAAATTAAATTTATCTAGTAAAACTACCAACATAAAATTAGATATTACAAATCTATCTTTCTAAATTTACTACTAGCAAACAACACCGCTAGACTGGCAACCATTAATGATTTGTTATCACTACTAAGATTGATCCACTCATTAGTTGCATAGCTCGTTCTTCTTACAAATAATGCGTAGCTTACTCGTTATGATTAAAAAGGAGAAAAAATAAAGTAGAATAATTCCCAGCATTGCTGTAACTTTAGCAAAAATCAAGCGTCCCCTGTCAGCAACTCCTGTTACCTATAAAAGTATTTGTCCTTCAATTCGTTCCGAGCCAATTAGACTTGCTCCTACATACATAAATAATATTAATGGGATTCCAATTAAGAAAAGCAGCTACCAAATTGCACTAGTATATTGGATTAAGTCAAACTTACCAACAAAAGAAACCTAGCTCTTTCAAGAAAATATTTATCCAAGATATTTTCAAAAACAAAAGTCCTACTTAGTACACAAGTAGGACTGTTTATTTTAATAATCTATTTACAAAAATCCAAAATTTAGAGTAGTTATTATCGTACGCAATAGTCTTTTTAATTTGTCTTCTGATATACCTGTTAATCCATACCATGTTGTGGCTGGCCATAACATAATACGAGTAACTATTCAAAAAAATATTGAAGAATAAAAACCAATCTCTTCCCAAATTAAAATATTATGAATTCAATATAAGGTAAAAGATAAGTAATTCCTCCAATTAGATAAATAGAAGCCTTCATAATCTTATTTTCTAAATAGTTATATAGTAAATTCTTCAGAGGTAATAGTATCAAAAAAAGTAAAAATGAGATTGGAAATTCAATCATTATTTGGAAACTTATTAAAATAAATATTAGAACTAATATTAATTGGCAAATGTATTTCATCTTAAAAAAAACTGATAAATCCACCTTAAACATCAAACTTTTTTTCAAGAAATCCATTTCATATTTATTCAATTTTGTTAAGATGTTGTCGATTACAAACAAAATAATAAATATTATACCTATTTGATAATATACGTTACTCAATGAAAAGAATAATAGATTTAATATAAGGATAAAAGTAATACCGAAAATAATATCTCTGTAATAGTACCTCATTTTTAATAGTTCTTTTATCAAATAAAATCTATATTCAGGTTCGTAATGCTTATATAATAATTTTGTTGTAGAGGTGTTTTTTCTTGTGGAGGATAATAATATTTGTTGAGCTTCTACTATTTTACTAAAATTTTTATTTAATAAACCTTCTCCTACTTTAGACATCAATAGAT
>NZ_JBHJTJ010000112.1:0-4156 GCF_042267765.1 Gottfriedia sp. NPDC056225
CAAGCGCACCCTGATTATACACCTTTTGAAGTAAAAGAGGCATTAATGAATACAGCTGATAAAATGAACGGCGATTATTCTGTTAATGAAGTAGGTGCAGGGAGAATTGATGTATATGAGGCAGTTCATTCCGATACTTTACTGAAAGTTATGGACAAAACGAAGAATGAAGTAGACGGCAATTTAGTCGATATCGATGAAGAAACCGGATCAATTGCTTTTGGTACTCACTATTTAGTAGACGCTAAGAATATTCAAGACAGTCGAAAAGTTGTGGTTGAAAATCGTAATAAGCAAGATCAGAAGAAGTTTGATATAAGTGTTAAGTTATTACCAGCAAAAGGTGAAGTTCAAGATGGCGCAAAAAATGGTTTGACTGTAAATGTACCAAGTACGATATCGATAGAAGCAGGAAAATCTGTCGAAATTAATCCAACGATTGTTGTACCAAAAACTGCAAAATCAGGAAGATATGAAGGATACATTTATTTTGTCAATTCAAAGAATCAAGAAGAAAATTATCAAATCCCATTTTCAATTAATATAAGAAATAGTAAAGGGTTTGATTACATGCATGTGAGTAGACCTATGATGACGAATGATCCGGAAATTAGTCATCCTATGGTACAACAATATGTAAATGTGTACTTTAAGCTGTCAAGCCCAGCAACAACGATCGATGTATTAGTGAAAGATGGAAATACAGGCGAACCAATTGGACTTGTAGGAACTTTTGGTTCAAGTAATTTATTGACAGGCAAAGATTATTACTCAGAGGCTTTATTTACTGGTGTAGTGTACCCATTTACAAATGATAAAAAACGACCTATTTCCAATCAAAAAGTAAGGCTGCCTGAAGGCGACTATACCTTTGAAATGATTGCGCATGATGACCAAGGAAAATCATACAGCATGGATTCGAATGTTACGATTGACAATACGCCACCGAAATTAGAAGTAGATATGAAGCCAGGCATTTATGAAGTGAACGATGCAATGTATTCGACAGAACCTGGGTATGATGGACCAGCAATCTGGATCCATGGTAACATATTTGATGCAGGTGTGGATCGACTGAAACAGAAAGGTTTAAATGTTGATCAATCGATTAATGGGGCATTAAATTTTGAATATAGCGTATATAATTCTCGTCTACTTTCAATTGATCCAGATGGGAACTTTAGATTCCCAGTAACTAAGACTGAGGTTGACGGAGTAGGCTTTGTAGATTCGAATTTATTTGCTTTTGATAACGGAACAGCAGCAGAATCTTATCCAAAAGGCATTAAGCGTTACCAGTTTATTAAAGCAGGAACAGAATACGCAGTTCCAACTTATAACAAAGACAAGATTAAACTTGGTGACGAAATTACAATGACATTGAATTTAAACAATATTAAGCAACTTGCTTCTGGAGAGTTCACTGTGCCTTTTTCTAATAACAATTATTCATTCCAAAGTGTAAAAATCAATGATGCATTTAAAAATTATGCTGAGGAGAAAGGTGCTAAAGTAAACTTAACAGCACCAGTTTTGAGTACAGGTTCTGTTAAAGTTGGTGCTTCTATCGATCAAGGAGATTTATCAATTGATAAAGACTTACCATTTATAGATGTTACATTGAAATTGACAAAAGATAATCTATATTTACCAGAAGGATATGGATTTGATGTATCTTCTTTTAAATATAAGAAAACAGCAAATGCTACTACTACGAACTTAATTCGTGTCTATAAAGATAAACCATTTTATGTATTACCAAAACAATCGATGGTGAGCGGAGTTATGTCACCTGAAGCTTTCCTAATACCAGGAACAAACAATAACGATTCTAAGGTGGACTACTCTAAGCTTGGAGCAAAAATATATGCACAAGATGCAAATGGTAAAACTTATGATGTAAGTAGTCTGACAAAAAGTTCATACTTTACATTTAATAACCTACCATTATCAGATAAAGACTATGACATTTATGTGAAAGTACCGGGCCATTTCACTAGTAAACTATCAACAAAAACATTCAAAGACTTCGATGGAGATCTTGCTGGTGCACAAAAGTTAGTAGAAGTGGACAAAAATAGTGCGGGTGATGTAAATGGCGATAATGTCATTGACGTAATGGATGCGATTTATATTCAAACTTATTGGGGAACGAATAAACGTGCTGCGGATATTAACTTTGATGGCGTAGTTGATGAGAAAGATTTTGCATTTGTAGAGAAAAACTACTTAATGCAAAATACAACAATCGCAAATTCACTAGCACCGAAAAAGAAATATAAGTCACAAACAATTGATAGTGTGAAGAAAGATCTAGGCATTAACTAAAAAAAGACTGGAAATTTATAATATTTTTGTTTTAATTGACTCCGGTTTTTTACCGGAGTCTTTCTATATTCATTTTAGAACCTTAAACTAATTATTTCTATTACATATTATTGCACTAAAAATGTAATAGAAAGTTAAAAAGGCGAGGGGGATATTTGCATAAAATAAATAGATTGTAAAAGTACATTTGATTAAAATAGCTTGAATGGAGGATATAAAAGTGCATTTATTCGTTTATCCTTTAGTACTATTAATCTTATTTTTTACTTCGATCATCTTAATACTAGTGGTATTAAAATAATATTAATATAGTCAAAAGATAATTATATTTGTTATGTTACATATTTATTTTATCAATATAGAAAATTTCACATTTTTACGAAATTTTCTTTTTAGAAGAATGGTACTTTTTACATTATTACTATGCCAATAACATAGCATCGATTTACTACTTTGATTAAACTTGAAATCTAAAATAAAATAATTCATAAGAAATCTTTTAAATTATATTATTATAGATAGAATATTAGGCTGTAAATGAATACATTTTCTCAAATTCTTTTGGTGTAACATATCTAAGAGTGGAATAAATTCGTTTTGAATTATAAAAAAGCTCAATGTATTTAAAAATGGATTCCTATGCTTTATGCATAGTCTTGTGCTTTGCTGAGAACTGGAATAGTCGAATTCATTACATTTTCATTCACTATTGTGAAGCTCCGAATTTTGAGCTTCATGGTTGGATAACATATGCGTTTGTATTATAAGGTCGTCCAGTTTAATTTACTGGTTGACCATTCACTCAATGGTTTGGCTGATTTCCTACATCTACTAGGTATTGAGCCGAAAAATTAAAGATTCTTAAAGGTAAAATATTGTTTGAAATTGAAGCCCTGATTTCCTACTGAATAGGAAGTCAGGGCTATTTAAATGATTCCAATGTTATTTTATCGAATGAAATGCTTTTTTATTAAACTAATGGGAAATTATTACGATGAGTGTTTACTATCTTCTTTGCATATGATATCGCTTTTTCAACATTTTGTCTTTCCATGTAATAGTCGAACAGTTTAATTTGATAATGCTCAATTACTAGAGAAATCCCAATTTCCTCATAGTATGGTAAGGCTTCGTTTTCTAAGTAGTGAAAATATTCGTATTCTAAGTTTAGTAGAGTATATTGGTGAAGCTTAAAAATATGGATGTACAATTGTGCGTCGTTTTTTTCTGCTAAAAGTAAACCCTCTTCAACTAAAAGAAGTAAATCTTTAGTTGGTAAAAGATTCCCTTTAGTCATCGTATTAATATATCCTTCAAGAGACCCTAAATAGAATTTTGTCTCTTTATTACGTAATTGCAATGATTTCTGATAATACTCACTAGCCTTCAAATAATGTTTTTTTCTTAGATTATAGTAAGCGAAATTATGGTAAAGAAGATTTAACTGGTAGTGTAGACCGTATTCTAATGACATTTCAATTAGACGATGATAATCTTCTTCACTCGTATTATCGATATCATTTACTTCAAGCTGAATGAGCATAAGGATTTCGGCTTCAATCACTCTAGAAAAGCAACGATTTTCATTGAAAAATTGTAATGCTTTATTGGCATAGTAGTAAGCGAACACTCTAGAATTTGTCGAATGATAGGCATATGCTAGATCGTAATAATACTCTTTATTATGATATTCATTAGTGTTAATTTTTTTCATTAGTGAAATGGCTCTCATGAAATTACTTTGAAATTTGGTTTGATAAATTGCTTTATTATGAAGATGTAAGTTTTCTTCAAATGCACTTAAATATTTTGAACGGTTTAAATACTG
>NZ_JBHJTJ010000113.1:0-4092 GCF_042267765.1 Gottfriedia sp. NPDC056225
AACACGGCAGTTAAGCTCTTTTGCGTCGATGGTAGTTGGGGGTTTCCCCCTGTGAGAGTAGAACGTCGCCTGGTTAAAAAAAAACATCAGCTATTAGGCTGATGTTTTTTTGCGTTATAAAAGTTAATATGTTAAATGCCAACTTGATCAGTAAAATAATTTTATAGTTCATTCTTTATTCATATTTTAGTTGTAAATTTTAAAAGTAAAGTAGATAAACAATAGCTAAAGTAAGGAGTAATGAAATGAGAGACGAAAAAAAAATAAATAAAAAAAGTGATTGGAGAAACTTTATCTCTCTAATAAAAAACGCAAACCCTCCAAAATGGATGTTTGGGATAGGGGTTTCACTAAGTGTAGTGACTACTTTGGTAGGATTACTATTGCCCCTCCTAACAAAAAAGTTTGTAGATGGCTTTTCAATATCATCATTAAGTGCAGGACAAATAGCAATTTTTGCAGCTGTCCTAATAATACAAGCAGTATCATCTGCAGCTTCTATCTATTTACTTAGTAGAGTGGGAAATACAGTTGTTGCAAATGTAAGACAACGATTATGGAAAAAGATGGTCGTGCTCCCAATTTCATATTTCGATGAGACACAGACTGGTGAAAACGTTAGTCGAGTTACGAATGATACCGCGATATTAAAAGGGCTAATTACTCAGCATATTACCAATTTTTTAACAGGTATTATATCAATTATCGGATCTTTTACACTTTTACTAATACTAGATTGGAGAATGACCTTAGTAACATTCAGTATTATACCTGTTATTACGTTGATTTTTATTCCAATCGGAAAACAGATGTCAAAGCTATCAAAGGCAACTCAAGATGAGACAGCAAAATTCACATCATTAATTAGCCAAGTTTTTTCTGAAATTAGACTAGTAAAAGTTTCAAATGCGGAATCTGTCGAAATTACAAAAGGCAATAAGGGGATTAGTAACTTATTATCTTTTGGAATTAAGGAAGGTAAGTTTCAATCGTTAATAGGACCTATTGTTTCCTTTGTTTTAATGTTGATTCTAGTAGTCATAATTGGATACGGCGGGGTTAGAGTTTCTTCTGGAGCAATTACTGCAGGAGCATTAGTAGCGTATATACTATATTTATTCCAAATAATCTTCCCGGTAACGCAAATTACACAATTCTTTACTGAGCTTCAAAAAACGAAGGGAGCTACAGAAAGAATGATTAATATATTGGAACATGAAGAAGAAGATTATGATTCTGGAAATGAAGAAATTAATATGAACTTACCAATAACTATTAATAAACTGCACTTTGCATATAAAGAAGAGGAGATGTTATCAAATCTTAACTTTACGATTACTTCAGGTAAAGTCACAGCAATTGTAGGACCAAGTGGTAGTGGAAAAACAACACTTTTCTCACTTATTGAAAGATTTTATTCTCCTAAAACCGGCGAAATAAAAGTTGGTAAGCATTCAATAGATCGCTATAACTTAGAAAGTTGGAGAAAGCAAATAGGATATGTAGCACAAGAAAGTCCATTAATTGTAGGAACTATTAGGGATAACATATGTTATGGGATTAAAAGAGAAGTATCCGATAAAGAATTGGCCTATGTGTCAGCAATGGCTTATGTAGACCAATTTGTTAATAATTTACCTAAAGGGTTTGATACCGAAGTTGGAGAAAGAGGTATAAAACTGTCGGGAGGACAAAGACAGCGAATAGGAATTGCTCGTGCCTTATTAAGAAATCCTAAGTTATTAATGTTAGATGAGGCAACTTCGAATTTGGATAGTAGATCCGAGTTAGTAGTACAAAATGCGCTTTCTAATTTAATGCAAGGTAGAACGACTATAGTTATTGCCCATCGTTTATCGACAGTTATAGATGCCGATCAAATTGTCTTTTTAGATAAAGGAAAAATAACGGGCATTGGAACACATGAAGAATTATATAATACCCATCTTATGTATAGAGAGTTTGCTGATCAACAATTAAGAGTAAATAGTGCTGTATAACTACATTCAAGGAAGGTGCTTTTATGACTAGTATTTTAATTGTAGACGATGATCCACATATTCGAAAATTATTGAACGTACTGTTACGGAATGAAGGCTTCACTGTTTTTGAAGCTACAAACGGTATTGAAGCAATTACTGTTTTTGAAGATAATAAAATTGATATGTTAATTATAGACTTAATGATGCCAAAGATGGATGGATTTGAGCTTTGTCGTGAAATTAGAAACGAGGCCGATCTTCCTATTATTATGCTAACTGCAAAAGGTGAGACTGAACAAAAAGTTAAAGGATTTAAACTAGGAACCGATGACTATATTGTAAAACCATTTGAACCAGTTGAATTAGTTGTAAGAGTAAAGGCCTTATTAAGGAGATCGAAAATTTCTTCATCAAAAATCGTACAAATAGGTAATTTAACGATTGATCATGGCAATTATAAAGTTCTTATTGGAAATCAGGGAATTAATATGCCTTTGAAGGAACTAGAGCTTTTATTTACTTTAGCAAGTTCATTAGGAAGGACTTATTCAAGAGAACAATTAATTGAAAATATTTGGGGATTCGATTACGCAGGAGATGAAAGAACAGTAGATGTTCATATTAAACGTCTAAGAGAAAGATTTCCCGAGAAAGAATTTGGTTTTAAAATATCCACTGTATGGGGATTAGGGTATCGAATGGAGTTAGTAAAATGAAGATACTTAAAAAAATTAGAGATATTATAGGGGCTATATTATTACTAACGACTGCCATAACAGTTGGTAGCATTATAACGCACTATTTAACCGGATATTTTTTTGAGCACTACAAAACTAATCTTTCGGAAATAACAATACAAATTATAAATACATTTGTAACCTTTCTATTATTAATGTTAGCGGGAGGAACGTTTGGTAGAGTTTTCCATCACCCGAAACAAATGAGAATGGTAAAGGAAATTATGCAAGCAATTAGAAGCATTTCCAGAGGAGAGTTTAATGTATCGGTGGATTTTGAGAAAGTTAGAAATGCTTTCGGAGGAGAAATCGGTCAAATAATAGATGGCTTTAATAATATGGCATTGAACTTAAACCAAATGGAAAATATGAGGCAAGAGTTTATTTCAAATGTTTCGCATGAGATTCAATCACCTTTAACATCTATTAAAGGATTTGCGAAAGTACTACAAAATGAAGAATTGCCTTTAGAGGAACGAAAACAATATTTGAATATTATTGAATTTGAAAGCACACGATTATCAAAGCTTAGTGATAATCTCTTAAAGTTAACCTCATTAGAATCACAGAACCAGCCTATAGAGAAGAATCGTTTTTCATTAAATAGTCAACTTATGTACTCGTTGTTAAGCTGCGAACCACAAATAGTAGAAAAAAACATTAATATGCATGTTAATCTCAGTAAAATCGATGTGATTGGTGATGAGGCCCTTTTAAATCAAGTTTGGATGAACCTAATTACTAATAGTATAAAGTTTACACCTAATGATGGTGATATCTTTATTAATGCAAAACAAGAAAATGATAAGGTAATTATAAAAGTGCAAGATACTGGAATCGGTATATCTGATGAAGAGCAAATGCATATTTTTGAAAGATTTTATAAAGCTGATAAATCAAGAGACCGGACAACAGTTGGAAATGGGTTGGGTTTATCAATCGTAAAAAAAATAGTTGAGATGCATAATGGGATAGTTTATGTAGAAAGTGAACTAGGGCAAGGATCATTGTTTATTGTAGAACTACCTACAGCAGTGGAATAAGGTTGACCTATCATTATAGTAAATGGGTATTTTTGTAGAATTACTCTTTTACTATAATGAATAAGATTCTCATTTTTTGTTAAAAAGTTATTGCAAACAGAATAAAATAGTGGTATATTATTAAACGTTGTCACATTAATTCAAAATATGTGGCAAGAAAATAATAATAAAATAATTATTGACTATAAATGATTATGTGTGTTATTATTATATAAGTCGCTAAGAGATACAGCGACAAAGTGAACTTTGAAAACTAAACAAAACATGAAGTAAACGTCAATTATTAGTTTTTTGAGCAATACAAGATTTAAACTTAACTTTTATGGAGAG
>NZ_JBHJTJ010000114.1:0-4069 GCF_042267765.1 Gottfriedia sp. NPDC056225
TTTAATAAGAAACTAACCTCAAGGAAAGGACCTCCTTGTAACCATTGAGACCACTGCACGAATTATTCCTCCCAATTGTTATATAACTATTGCATGCGTTAGTTGAACAACTTCAGTACTTTCTCGTATGTATCTTCATAATTCAAATTATCATAGAATTCATTATCTAATTCTTCAAGTTCAATATGAATATCATCTTCTGATTTATCGCTTCGATAGATTTCATTTGCTTTTTTTACTAAATTAGATAAAAAACTGATTCCTAATTTATCTAATATAGAAACAGTTTCTCCCCAAAATTTTCCAGTCCAATTAAAGAAATATTGATCAAATCCACCGTTATTTACTTCCATTAGAAGACTATCAACTAAATAAAAATGTCTTTCATGTTCACTAAGTGCCTCAATTCCATTAACACTTTCTTTTTCAATAATTTTATCAGACATCTCTAAATATAAATCTTCTGTACTTTTCATGTGATGAACTCCTCCAACAATTTTATTTGTTTGAACATTTATAATTATAAAACCTAACTCACCCTATTGCACTATCCTGCCATTTATTGCACTAAAAAAATCGACTATACAGCCGATCTTGTTGTGCAACTATTGCATGTGTTAGCCATCCATGAATCCTCAGATTCACAACAGTGAATAGAAGTTTATATCGTACTCCCATGGTAGTTGCATAAGAATAATTATTTTTGGTTACCAATTAAGTCACGTTGTGTACCTGAAATTGGATCTTCTAAGTAAATCCAATCACCATCACTGATACCATACTCATTAATGCAAAATTGATCTGCATCATCTAATTCTTCAAATAAATAGTCTGCAATGCTGGGGTTATCAATCTTTGTATCATATAAAAATACGTATACTTCATCTTCCTCAAAAGTGTAGACCATTACTTTTTCAATTTTGTTAATTGGATTATTTAAAATAGCATATTTTCTCATTTTTCCTCCTGAAAAGGACCGTTTACTAAAGTTTGTTTTATTGAACTAACGCATCAATAGTTCAATAAGGTTTAGTCTCTATAAAGTAAGTTCTTCAAACCTACAGCTGGAGAATCTCACTCTATTATCGAAAAATATTGTATCTGGAGCATTAGTAGTAGAAATCGCATCCTCACCATACCATTCCCATTTATTGACAAAATTTTTAAGTATTAACTCCGCTTTTGAAATATTTATTGGACTAACTGTTTCAATATCAAAAACTATTTTATACCAGCCATCAAACTACCAATACGCTTCTTTTGAAAATAGCTTAAAAGAAGACATATATTTGTCATTTAATTTTAAGCATTCATTCATTATTAATAAAGCCTCTTCTTCGTTGTTACATTC
This sequence comes from Gottfriedia sp. NPDC056225, assembly GCF_042267765.1. NCBI lineage: Bacteria > Bacillati > Bacillota > Bacilli > Caryophanales > Bacillaceae > Gottfriedia > Gottfriedia sp. NPDC056225. The sequence continues at coordinate 1,352 of NZ_JBHJTJ010000114.1, forward strand.
TATAAATAATGTAAGTCTGATCATTTTTCCTCCCTAAAACTCTTTAGTGATAATTGTATTTAAATATAATTCTACAATACTGCCGTTTACTTTAATAAGAAAAAAGCTACCGAAGCAGCTTAAGTTTGTTCAACTATTGCATGCGTTAGACATCCATGAATCCTCAGATTCACAACAGTGAATGGAAGTTTATATCGTACTCCCATGGTAGTTGAATAGAGATTCCTATTTTTTTAACCCACTGTTTACCATGAATTCTTCATATGCTTCATCTATTTTCTTTTTGCAAATTTCTTTCCACAAGTTTTTAAGATCATTAATTTTTTCTTGACTAACATTTTCGGGCTCCATGTCTCCACCGAAACCAATATGTGATTCTAAATCCGAAACTAAACCATTTTCATCCGCAAATGCAAATTCATTTGGAGCATATGTTACACCTCGGTTTGCACAATTATTTTCGATACAGTGAAAACCCGGTTTATGAACTTTTTTACAAAACTCTGGGACCACCTTATTTTCTTCATGTAAACAATATATCTCTAATAGAACATGGTTATAAGAAATAATAATCATCACCTTTCACAAAAGAAATGAGCTTTCAATATCTATACATGATCTTCAACTAAGGCATGCGTTAGTTCAATAAGGACTTTCTTTAAATACCTTATTTCATATTTACTCTACTTCAATTAAACCATCTTTTTCTAAGAATTCGATCCACTCTTCTCGCAATAACCCCATACGAATCGAGTCATAATAATTCCCATCATAAAAACGACATTTTCTTAATCTTGCTTCCATTGACATTCCTAATTTCTCTCCAACTTTAATCATACGATGATTACCAGACCAAGTTGTATAACCTACACGTACAAGAGGTAGTGTATTAAATAAATGATTAATCCAAAGTTTTAAAGCTCTTGTACCAAACCCTCCACTCCAATAGTTGGGATCATAAATACTAATTCCCATTTCAAGCCAATTTGATGGTTTATGTTCCCAATAGAAGCTAACTGTTCCAATGGCTTTTCCATCCACCTCAATAATCCATTTATCTTCTTGATTAACAACAGTATCCTTAGTTTTTAAATAGTCCTCAAAAGTGACTGCTTTATGTTCAAAATATGGTGCATCCCATTTCTTCCACTCTGGTGAACTCTCTTTATACATCAATGTCCAAAGTGAAAATAAGTCTTCTTCATGGATTGGTCTAATTCGTAATGGCATATTATTCAACTAATCTTCTCTTTCTCTTACTGTTATTCATTAAAGTTACCTCAATCATTACTTGTATTAAGTTAACTATATTTTACTTTATTAAAACCATTATTTGTTCTTTTTTTAGCTCTTCCTTATGCAACTAAACTGCCATTTTGTTGAATAAAAAATGGACTGCCAAAGCAGCCCAACGTTATATAACTAATGCATCAGTTAGTTGCATTAGATTTAATATTATTTCTTTTCTAGATTGCTAATTCTCTTTTCTATTTCTACAGTTTTTGCTTTTGAAATAGACGAATTATTTACTACAAATAACATTATATTTTTTACAATTTTAACTACAACAAATACAAATAAACATATAATTGCTAAACTAATTAATAAGCCTGGTAAACTAAAATTACTCACTTTTATTCCCCTTTAAAAATCATATTTTTATATACTTATTCAACAAAATACAATCAATTCCTTGTTCAACTATACAGCCATTTTGTTGAATAAAAAAATGGACTGCCGAAGCAGCCCAACGCTAACTAAACCAGCTAATAGTTTGTCAATAATTTTCAATAAAAAAAATATGTGACTCATGTTATACTATTTTTGACATGCCAAATAATCTTCCACTTATTTAAAAATTGGAAGATTATGGTAGTTGAAGCTAGTTCAGATTTTAAGCTAGATCTTGGAAAGTCGTTTTGCTTTTTAACAGGGCATAAATCCAATGTAATAGTTTGTTGATACAAGCAATAACTGTTACTCTAAATGGTTTTCCTTCTTCACGCTTTTTATCATAAAATTGTCGCATTCGCTTATTTCGTGGGATGATTTCGTCTGTTGTCTTACTCTTACGATTATCACGAATTGCACACCGAACAGCCATAAATAACGCATGTCTCAATCGACTAGAACCACGTTTTGTAATACGGTTTCTACTGGCTGTGAATTTACCAGATTCAAAGACACTCGGGTCAACACCAGTGAAAGCCACAAGTTTTTTAGGATTATCAAACCGATCAATTTCACCAATTTCAGAGATAATCGTTGCCGCGATTTTTTTTCCGATACCTGGAATCGATTGGATGATAGTATATTCTTCAATTTCTTTTACGAGGACATCTATCTCTGCTTTTAAATTGGATAGATGTTCTTTGTATTGAAGAACCATTTTAATATGCATCTCAAGCGAAATAATTAGGCTTCTATAAAGATTTACTTGAAACGGATTTTTTTCAGCCGCAGTAATTAAAAGCTTAGCTCTTTCGTTTGCCCATTGTTTAGAACGACTAGTACATAAAGATGCGATTCGTTTAGCTAGTTGATCTTCACCTGCTTGTAACACAGCTTCAGATGAAGGAAACTCCAGTAAAGTTAAGAGTGAAACATTAGAATACAAATCTCTAAATACACCTCGATATTCAGGAAACACTTGATCTAGAATCGCTAAAAAATGTAGTTTTGCCTGAGAACTAATACCTGTTAAATGATCGTGCTGTC
>NZ_JBHJTJ010000115.1:0-3578 GCF_042267765.1 Gottfriedia sp. NPDC056225
AATATATATTTAATATTTTTGTAACTTGTATTATACTAATATTATGAAATGTATAAAAATTTTATTATCAGGAGATTATTATGAAAAAATTAAAGAAAATCGCAACCCTAGCAACTGCAACAACCTTATCAGCTGGTATTTTATTTAGTATTCTTCCAACAGAAACTCATGCAGCAACTAACCCTAAAGTTGTTCAAGCCCAAAACAACTTAAAAAAACAAGTAAGTTCTTATATTAAAACACTTACAAGTTATAAAAATGTAATAGCTTCAGATGATCAGGATATTCATGATTATTACCTGGAATTACGAACTGATCTAACTTTATTTACAAAATATAACTATACTAACAAAGAAGGTTTAGTTAAAAAAATTGCTGGCTATAAAACACGAATTGAAAAAGCACGTAAAGATAATGCAGCAGTTGATATGAAAAAAGTAACAGCACAATTTAATACATATGTTAAAAAAGTAGATTCAAAAAGCGCTAAAACATACTTTACAACACAAAAAAATAAATTAATGGCAATTCGAAATTACCAAAATCATACATATGATAGCATTGAGGAATATGTATACGAAATCGAGGATCAAATTTATACTGAAAATGAAGTTTATATTCGTCAAAAGTTACCTGTTGAATATAAAAACTTTGAAGTAGAATCAGATCTTGCAATGCAGAATTTATATGGACTATCAAGCAAAGAACATGATGTTTTAAACTATGCTTATGAAGTTCTTAACATGGATTACCCAACACACCATCAAATCGAAACTGATATCGATAACATGTTTACTAAATTATTTAATGAGAATTTTGCAGCGATCGATGATTTAGAAGAGGATGACAACTCAAGCTTATATTCTGCAATTGATAATAGAGATGTTACAAAAGCTAAAAATGCTCTTGTTTCAGGTACTGCAGTTTATAAAAAATTCAATGACGCATATAATCAAGCAGAAGCTCAGCTTGAAGCATATAAAGCAAACCTAACTGTTAAATTCGCTAGTAAAGTAAAAAAATAAGGCTATTAGTACGTAAATAAAAACAGTCCTTTTGAAAATCATCTTTTCCAAAGGACTGTTTTTTATGTTTCACTTGATTTAGTTTTTCTTGTTTCGTTTTCGTTCTACGCGTATTTAAATCCAACATCGAAAATGGACTTCTACTTAATTCAGGATTACGGTTCCCTTCCCTAGTTAACTTTTCTCGCAATTTTTTTGCTCTTGATTTACTCATACTTTCTCACCTCATTCATTTTATCTTTCTATTATATACTTGTTATCAAAATTTTCCACTAAATCTCTACCTTATTTTTTTGAAATCGGAATAAAGTGATTAAATAAACCTACTACTTTTATTTGCTTGTCAAAAGCCTTGACCTCATAAATCGAAAAAAAGACATAATCTTTATTAGTTGTAACTGAACTAATTAATTTTTCACCTAATAAATCAATTCCAAAATCAAGATACTTATTTTTTGATTCCGATTTAAGTTCTTCTTTTGCCCAACTAACAAACTCACCCTTCGTAGGATTCGTCTGAGCTGATATGATCAGACAAATGGCTAAAGCTCCGATAATAATTAATTTCTTCATAAGTCACCTTTTCTATATTTTCTCTTATCTATCATAAAGGATATTAACAAATTGTCCAAAAGATATCACTTTTCATGCTGTTGAAAAAGAAATTGTTAATTAATCAAAAATTTTTCCATGTAAAAGAAGCTGTATGTGGTTGATTTCCACTACAGTGTTCTCGCTTCCATAGGGCGAGATTCTTGAGCCTCCTTTAGCGCGCCTGCGGGGTCTCAGCCTTCCCGCATCTCCCATAGGAGTCGAGCACCCCTCTGTTCCAATCAACATCTTCAATATAAAAAAGCGTGCATTAAAGAATAATACAAATTCCCTTTAGTTAGAGAAAAATAGAAATTATATACTCATTTATTTTGCTAATATCGGAAAATCCTCTACTCACAAACTAATAATTGAATTTGTTCTCAAACAAATAGCAACTCAATAATTTATATTCTGAAAATAGCCATTACTAAAGTTTATTGGAATTTTACAAACAAATTATCCATAAAAACAAAAAATAACATCCAATATAGCACTTATTAACATTTTAACTATTGACTATTTTATATTTCAACACTCTTAAAAGATATCTTTTTTCATAAAAAAAACGAAAAAGGGGCAAAGTGCGCCCCCTTAGAAAAAGTAAAACTTATTTAATAACACCATTCTTTAAAATGTTTGAATCTAAAAATGGAATAATTGTAATAATTTCATTTATACCATTTTTGGATATGGCATCTAACGCAAGTTCATTAAGAAGGTCACTTTCAATAAATGGACAAATCGATGTTATAGATTTAATACCATTTAATTCATAGCTTTTTCTTGCACATTCGTTAATGACTTCATCACTTATAAATGGGGCCATTGATGTTAATCCCTTAATACCATTTATTTCAAACTCTTTCTTTGCACATTCATCAATTGTTACATCACTAATAAATGGAGCCATTGATGTTAACTCTTTTATTCCGTTTATCTCAAACTCTTTTTTTGCGCATTCATCGATCATTTCATCGCTTATAAATGGTGCCATTGACGTTAATCCTTTTATACCATTTAACTCAAATTCTTTCTTTGCGCATTCATTAACTATTTCTTCACTGATAAATGGTGCCAATATCGTTAATCCTTTTATACCATTTAGCTCAAATTCTTTCTTCGCGCATACATTGATTACTTCTTCGCTTATAAAGGGTGCCAACATCGTTAATTCTTTAATACCAGTGGTTTCAAATTCTTTCATTGCAAATTCGTCAATTAATTCTTTACTAATAAATGGGGCAATTTGTAGTAATTCTCCTATCCCTTTTGACTCAAACGCTTTCTTTGCAAATCCATCAGTCACTTCTTTACTAATATAAGATGCCATTTGAGATAATTCTTTAATTCCGTTTGATTCGAACTCTTTCTTAGCACATTCATCGATAATTTCTTCACTAATAAACGGGGCAATTTCTGAAGTGTCCTTCAAAGTAAGCTTATTCTCAACATTTTTAAAAACTAAGTCCGCTTGTTCAATATTAAGTATTGGTGCTACATTTAAAAATTCTTCTTTTTCTACTTCAATTACAGTCGATGAATCATCATGATCTTTTTCGATTAAATTATTAATTAATTTAATCCCTTTTTCGTTTCCTAAAATTTCATCAATACTTACATTAAAAATCTCTGCAAGCTCGGGTAGCTTTGAAATATCAGGCATTGTTTCCCCACGTTCCCAGTTACTAATTGCTTGAAAACTAACACCTAATTGATCAGCTAACTTCATTTGTGTAATCTTGTTTGCTTTTCTTAATTGTGCGATTTGTCTACCCACTTTTTTCATATCAAACATTTACATCACCTCTTGTCATAAGATAATTTAATTGTATCTAGATACATGACTTTTTAAAATCAAGCATTACTTGAATTGCTTAAAAATGGACTCAAGTAATAATTGAATTCATAAAAAATAGCTTATTTTAATCGATTTATTTTTTTAAGTAGTAATTTAATTAT
>NZ_JBHJTJ010000116.1:0-2551 GCF_042267765.1 Gottfriedia sp. NPDC056225
CTAACATCTCGATTTCATTGTTAAGTAATTTGAATGAAAATTGTATCAATTCTAAAATTATTAAGCAATTAATAAATGAAAATTATGTAATGTCTATGTAACTAGACTGCCATTTCGTATTATATGGTTAGCCAGAATTTTCTGGTTGACCTATTTTTAATAGGTAATATGATTACAGTAGCCAGGGTTGAACGTAACTGCCAGTGGGACTCATGATCACGTCCGCTAAACTGTTCTCCCTCTACTTATAGAAACATGTTTAGTGACATAAAAAAAATCGACTAAACAGCCGATCTTGTTATTCAACTTAAGCATCATTTAGTTGAATAAGCTCCAATATATTTCTGTAAATTCATCGCAGTAAAATCCTTCTAAATTACATAATTTAACTACCTTATCAATAGTAATTTTATCTGAACAGAGCATTGAAAAGTGGCTATCCCAATGAGTTGTTATTAGGAGTTTACTATCATGGGTAAAAAGATTTAAATGTTCATTTCGAAATGCTTCATTATCTTCAATTAAATCTTCCATATATTCTAATTTACGTTCTGTACAAAATTCATCTCCAATCCAAATCCAATCATGCCCTTCATTTTTTATAACACTTAGAATTGAATTCATTAGAAACTCTGGGAAGAAGCCTTCTGTTGGAATAATTATCTTATGCTCTTCACAAACCTTTTGAATTATTTCTGCTATTTTTTCATTTTTGTATTTTTCTCTTAAACCTGATATGTGAGTTCTTAAGCCTATATCTAATTGTTTATAATTTTTAATTCCAGAAATATTTAAGAATTGGCTCCAACTTATCATTTCACAATTATTAATAATGTCATTTTTACCTGGATATTTATCTGGAACAAATAAATCATAATCTAAAGTTTTAGGCTTAATAAAAGGATGATAAAAAATATAAACCTCTTCGAATACCCCTTTGTAAAATTCCTTAATAGACATATCAGCAGAAGCCCCTACTGAATACTTATGTGGTTCTGGTAACACTCTTGCTTTATTCATTAATTCACCTACTTTAATCTCATATTCCAACTTAGATTATATTTAAAATCCTTAACAAACTAAAGCATGCGTTAGTTCAATAAGATTAATAGAAATAACGAAAATAAATCGCAAGTATATATATAATTATCATAATAATAGAATAAATTTTCCCCAAAAATGTAATGCAACCTTTATCTTTCCATAAGAAAATTATGTAACCAATACACAATAGTAGTTGAATAATAAATACTGGTGATACTACTAATTTTGAGATAAGTTCTGGAAAGGGCATTTCCATAAATTTTTCATCCACAATACTCCCCCTAACATAAAACAATAATAGCATAATTAGCTAGTTCCTTATGCAACTAATCTGCCATTTTGTTCAATAAAAAAGGACCGACAAAATCGTCGATCTCGTTTTTCAACTAACGCATCAGTTAGTTGCATAAGCAGATATTCTAAAGAACCCCTTCGCCGAAATCTCTAATTACAATTGATAATATAAAAATTAAAACTAATATTATTCCAAATATAATGAAAGGGATATCTCTATTTTTTGAGCTTAGCAAATTTCGAAAAATGTCTTCTAGTAAAAAAATGGTATTAAACATTACAAAAATAAGAATTATAGGAATAACAATATTATCAGAAGAAATGCTAAAAAAATCGGTTACCATTAATAAAAACACTCCTAAAGAATTTGTTATTAAATCGCTTAAATCACGATACGATTTCCTCTTAAAGAGCCATTGGTAATAATTTTTAAGTACTTTCATATTTTTTCTCACCTTTAAAAAAGTTTGATCTTGTACAACTTAAGCATCAGTTAGCTATATAAGTCGCAAACTAATATCCTAAAGTTAATTTAATTATTTTGTATTATTAAAGTAAAAACCTAATATTCTATAAGCTGAAATTTCAATCTTTTTACCATTTTTGTCTATGAAAGTAATTTCATGTTTTGAAATAAAAAAACCATCCCTAGTATATGAAGAGTCATATTTAAGTTTTCCATTTGGACCATACCAACCTAATAGATGATTATCCGAAGTAGTAATACCTTTTTCATATGCTAAAAAATTTTCAAATGTTTGCGAACTACATAAGTCTGTTATAAAAAGAGTTATTAATGTACCAGCTACAAAATACAAAATAATTTTTTTCATTTTATTTCACCACCCTAACTTACTCTTTTTGAAGAGTAACAAAAAATGACCGAAGATCGTCGATCACGTTATTCAACTATCGCATGAATTAGTTGCATAAGGTTTTAAAATTTCTTTAAGAATCCATAGATAAATCCAGCTATTACAGTAATAGCGTAATACAAATACGCTTTTTTAGTTTTCAAATAATAATCCGTTTTTAGTACTTTATTAACCCCTTTCTCTCTAAAATATTTATTGAAATGTATATAGGTTTTAATGAATTCATAAATTGACAACACTCCAAAAATAATAAGAGATATTAAACTAACAGTTTTTAAAATCATTATCCCCACCCAGTAAATCCCCCTAATACATACTGACTAATTCTTTCTTTCAAT
>NZ_JBHJTJ010000116.1:2561-3368 GCF_042267765.1 Gottfriedia sp. NPDC056225
ATTTTAAATTATTTTCTTTCATAAAATAAGAGAAATCTTATACAAACTAATCTGCCATTTAGTGACATAAAAAAAATCGACTAAACAGCCGATCTTGTTATTTAACTTAAGTATGCGTTAGCCATCCATGAATCCTCAGATTCACAACAGTGAATGGTAGCTTATACCGTACTCCCATAGTAGTTGCATAAGAAAGTGCTTATTCCTTTACTTCTACCAGAACTTCATCGTCACCTACTATTTCCAATAAAGGCTTTTCCATTGCTTTTTGAATTACATCTAATTTCCATTTTAGGTCTTCCACACTATCTCCACTAAGAACATTTTTACCCCAAATCCATGATGTAGGTATATCATTATCATAATAAACCTCACATATATCATAGGAAACTAAGTCCTCATCCCATTTCTTTTTTACGACCCTATAATTCCAGTATGTGCTCATTCATAATACCTCTTAAAGTAATTTTATTTAATTATATAGTACCATTTCTTATTCAACTATCCTGCCATTTACTTGAATAAAAAAAACGAGCAGCAAGCAACTCGTAATCTTCAACTATCGCATGCGTTAGTTCTATAAGCCAGGTAATACTTGTCCGAGAATTATACCTATAATTATAAAAGATGTAAGACCAGAAAGTAGTGACAAAAAGACTCTTACTTTTTTACCAATAGAACTGGAACGTGAGAAAATTTTAAAAATCAAGATTAAAAAAGGTATTTGTAAAATAGCAAGAGCTACTCCTAGTAAATCTCTTTTTGTAAAAGGGAGACTAAGATACTTATCAGTATAAAAATTTATAT
>NZ_JBHJTJ010000117.1:0-3303 GCF_042267765.1 Gottfriedia sp. NPDC056225
ATTCAATAACATTTGGTAATGAATTAAAAAATAAAGAAAATCCTCCAAAAAATATAAACAAACCAATAAAACATACAAATACAATTAAAGCATCACCTCAAAAACAAGTAGAGAAAACCATTAAAATAAGTGCAGCTGGCGACTTTACACTTGGTACAGATGAAAGTTTTAATTATTCTGATTCATTTGTAGATGAAGCGAAAAGTAATGGTTTACATTATTTTGTTGATAACTTAAATAATATATTTAATGAAGACGATTTTACTACTGTAAATTTGGAAACTACATTGACAAATGCCACAGAAAAAGCAGTTAAAAAATATAAATTTAAGGGTGATCCTTCTTTCGCAAATATACTAAAATATGGTGGAATAGATGCAGTAAATCTCGCAAATAATCATAGTCATGATTATTTAAATAAAGGATATGATGACACTATTAGTAACTTAAAAAAATACAAGATAGGTTATTTTGGATATTCCAATCACTATTTAACTATGATTAAGGGGATAAAAATGGGTGCACTAGGGTATGAGGGTTGGAATGATACTCCTGAATTAAGAGCTAAGATTGCTAATGATATAGATGAATTACGAAATGCTGGTGCAAAAGTAATTTTAATCCATTTTCATTGGGGGATAGAGCGAGAGTATATACCCAATAATACTCAAAAAAGCTTGGCTCACTACGCAATTGATCATGGGGCAGATTTAATACTTGGGCACCATCCTCATGTATTTCAAGGAATTGAAGAATACAATGGAAAATTTATTGTTTATAGTTTAGGTAACTTTATGTTTGGTGGAAATCGAAATCCTGGTGATAAAGATACAATTGTTTTTCAGCAAACTTTTCACTTCCAAAATGGAAAATTGACAAATGAAAAAGAGTTGAAAGTGATACCCTTTTCTATTTCCTCTGTTTCTTCACGAAACAACTACCAGCCAAAGTTTTTAGATGGCCCAGAAAAAGATAGAGTTAAAAATAAAGTTATTGATATTTCCGAAAAAATTTCAGGAAATAGTTGGACAATGTACGAAAAATAATTTTTTCTCTTTCTATAAATGAACACAAATTTTAAAAACGTAATCAAATATTTGACACATTTATTCATTAACAACTAGACAAAGCAGCATGTGGGGGTACTTACTTTTATGAAATATTTTGTTCTTTCAATTTTAATTATTTTTTTATTATCTTTAAACGGTTGTAGTAAGCAAAATCATCATTACAATGATTCTAGTCCTAGAAGAGAGTATCAACAAGCTAACAATGAAAATGCTAATAATCAGATGAACAAAACATCAGATATACCTAAAAATGTTATAAATAGAACGAAACAAAGTAATGCAATTAGAACTGTTTCACACCCTGATGTAATTACAGTTTTAGTAAACAAAAAATATTTTTTATCTCAAAACTACGTTCCAAAGGATTTAGTTTATGCAAATGTTTCATTCATTTTTAAAGAAAAAATTGAAAAGCGAAAAATGAGAAAAGAAGCAGCAATAGCATTAACGAAATTATTTGAAGGAGCCAAAAGAGATCATATTTATTTAAGTGGTGTCTCAGGATTTCGCTCTTATGCAACTCAGAAAGTTATTTTCAATCGATACGTTAAAGAAGATGGATATGCGAATGCAAGAAAGTATAGTGCATTACCAGGTTCTAGTGAACATCAAACAGGCTTATCAATTGATGTAAGTAGTAGTACTGGAAAATGTGCGGCTTCAAGCTGTTTCGCGAATACAAAAGAAGCCAAATGGCTTGAAAAAAATTCCTCTAATTATGGTTTCATTATTCGGTATCCAAAAGGTAAGGAACAAATCACAGGTTACAAATACGAACCTTGGCATATTCGATATGTTGGCGTAACACCAGCTAAACAAATGAAAAAAAGAAACATAACGTTAGAAGAATATTTAAACGTCTATCCGGTTTCAAAATAAAATGTCTAAAAACATATAAAATATAGAAAAGCTATCCGATAAGAAGTCTTTGTAGTCAACTATAGAAAAAAACATACTAGTAGTGTTGGCCAAGCATTGGTTAACACTACTTTTTTAATAGTGTGCATCTAAACGATTTAAATGTAAAATGAGAATGTTGTGTCTTTTATTTTGGACATCATTTCAAAAGCATAAGAAGATGTGGAAATTTGGAGTGATATTGAAACAAATTCAGGGAATTTATATTTTGAAGAATATCTACCGAGATGTCGGATTTATTGGATAACGAAGATGATAACGGAGATTGTTTAGAAAAACGTATTTAAATGAAGATGCTTCAGAACATTTTTATAAAGTTACTTTGAAGGTCAAAAAGCTCTTTTCGGAATGGGTCGATTCTATAAAACCTCAGAAGCTCTTCCTAAGGAGAAGTTTGCCTACCCAGTCTTTTAAATATATCGAATTATTTAGTGTAAAAGGAATAGCGAATTCAGCGTGTACTTTATTTAGAGAAACCCGGAGCGGTATAGACGCAGAATACTATATGTCATTAAATGCATTCTATCAATATATTAAATCCATACCTTTTAAAACAATCCAATCGATTGTGCAAAAAACTGAACCGTCTTTTAATAGACCATTTAACGTAACATCCATTAGGTTTAGTTATCCAGCATCACAAAAAATATGGGATGAAGTAAACAAATACGTTTGAACGCAAAATATATAAATTAGCTAGTTAGAAATGTTCTTTCTCATCACTTGAGGAAATAAGAGAGTTTTCTTTACTTTGCAAACAAAGTGTAGAAAAGGTTCTTAAAAATTTTTATCCAAAGATGGAAAATTTTATTTTGAGTGGTACACGTCAGAGTGGAGAACCATATGTTTTTTCATATGGTGAAGTACTAAGTCACATTATGATTCATGAAGTTCACCATATGGGGCAGCTTTCTGTTTGGGCAAGGCAAATAGGACTAATACCTGTTAACTCAGATTTTATCAAATAAAATCAAACCCTTATTCAACTACCATGGAAGTATGATATAAACTTCCTTTCACTGTTGTGAATCTGAGGATTCATGGATGGCTAACGCATGCATTAGTTAAATAGAAGCTGCCAATACAGGTGGCTTTTTCTTATTCGACTAAATGTCAGTTTAGTTGCATAAAGTTTTTTAGTTTTCATGAGCCTTTTGATGGATTAATGCTATTTAATTCAATGATAAAATAAAAAATGAATTTAAAATATATGCATGTTCTCTATGATTTGGAGGAAGTAAAGATGGATTTAGTGGTATCAATATTAGGGGGGATATTGAATTTGAAAAAGTAAAACTTAAGGGGAAATAAATAT
>NZ_JBHJTJ010000118.1:0-3190 GCF_042267765.1 Gottfriedia sp. NPDC056225
CTATTGTATTGGATGTTAAAAGACGAAATGAATACAAATAAAAAGTAAAATAGCATATTATTAAATAGGCTATTTCACTTTTAAATTTAGTGAGAAAAATGACAAAATGAAAGGTGCTATTTTTTCATCCTCCAATTGATAGTATTGTAGTCCACTTTAAAGAGTATGATAAATCCGAACAATTTTTTTTGAGTATATTACGACTCTAATTTGACTCCAATTAACATTAATATCTAATGTTTTAATCGATTTGCAGTATTCCAAGAACCTTTAGGAATATGAAAATTTTATTTAAAATATTTAAATGAATATTGAGTGGGAATAATACAAAAGGCTATAATCTCTTTTTAATAAGGGGGTATAGCCTTTTTTTATTAATATGTTGAATCTTCAAAAAAGGATTTAGAAGAAAAAATGTCTAATAGAAGATTGTGAGCACTAGCAGACGCATCAAATTATTGGTATCTTTGCTTGGAGAATTGTGCATTTTAGAGATGTAGATGAGTTTTTTTAGAAAAGATTTCAATACATATTTTAACTAAGTAAAAGAATTGGGGGTTTGATGAATGAAGATTAAAGGGTTTGGCGGCATTTTTTGGAGAACTAATGATATTGAAGCATTAAAGAAATGGTACAAAGAAACATTGCTAATATCTCTAGAAGAGTGGAATGGAGCAATTATTAAACCAGATTCGGATAACGAAACAATATTCTCTCTATTTAAACACGACAGTGAGTATTTTCCGAAAGAACAATCGGTCATGTTAAATTTGCAGGTAGATGATCTTAACGAATGGGTACATCATTTTAATGGAATTGGTGTAAAACTACTAAAAGATCCTGAAATTGGGGAATACGGAGCATTTGCATGGATTTCAGATCCTGATGGTAGATGGATTGAACTTTGGGAGAAGAAATAGTATAGGTACAATTAAAAAAATTTAAAAAGCTATAATCTCTTTTAAAATAAGTGGAAATTGCTTTTTTGTACGATAAATTTTTATTATTGACCAGTTTATAGTACAATAATTATAAGAATTTACTGTGAATTAATTGGTTTTTATGACCGAAATATGAATTACCAAATGAATAAGTATAATATAATAACTAAAATATGGTAAAAACGAACGAAAACGAATATTTTATTAAAAATGTTCGTTTTTTCTGTTGACACTAATTAAATCTGATTGTAATATAAGGATGTAAAATAAATAAAGAATTTGTCATAACTTGTCGTATATGCTAGTGAATATGGACTAGCGTCTCTACCCGCCACCGTAAACGGCGGACTACGAAGTGATGATTTTTGAATGTTACTAACCCGCTATTTAGCTATTATTCTACTATTCTAGGGTTAATAAGTTCAAAATGAAACTACTCGTGATAGGCGCTTTTACCAATGTGTAAAAGTGCCTTTTCTATTTTCTAAATAGAGACCGACTTTTAAGACTAAAACTTAGGAGGATCACATGAAAGAACGTATCAGTAATTATTTTGAGTTCAACAAGTTAGGTACATCATATCGTCAAGAAACAATTGCTGGATTAACTACATTCTTAGCGATGGCTTATATATTATTCGTAAATCCATCAGTTTTATCATTATCAGATATAAAGGATTTTCCTGAAGCATTAAGAATGAATAAAGAAGCGATTTTCGTTGCTACATCATTAGCGGCAGCATACGGATCGATTTTAATGGGTATATATGCAAAATATCCAATTGCTTTAGCACCTGGTATGGGATTAAATGCTTTCTTTGCTTTTAACGTAGTTCTTGGAATGGGTGTTCCTTGGCAAACTGCATTAGCTGGTGTATTTGTTTCAGGTATTATTTTCATCATTCTTTCATTAACAGGTCTTCGTGAACAAATTATAAATGCAATTCCAATTGAATTAAAATTAGCAATCGGTAGCGGTATTGGATTCTTTATTACTTTTGTTGGTTTGAAAAATTCAGGTATCATCGTCAGTAACCCTGCAACATTTGTTGCGTTAGGTAAATTTAATGAACCTGGTGTTTTATTAACGATTTTCGGTTTAGTAATTACAGTAGTATTAATGGCTAGAAAAATTAAAGCTGGTGTATTTTTAGGGATGATCATCACTGCTATTGCAGGAATGGTTTTTGGAATTATCGATTTACCGTCTTCAGTTGTTGGTCCGGTTCCAAGTATTGCTCCGACTTTTGGTCAAGCAATTAAACATATTCCAGATGTATTCTCTTCAGGTAAAATGTTTGCTGTAGTATTAACTTTCTTTATTGTAGATTTCTTCGATGCAACTGGAACATTAGTAGCAGTAGCTAACCAAGCTGGTTTATTAAAAGAGAACAAGCTTGAAAGAGCAGGTAAAGCATTAATGGTTGATGCAACAGCTGTAGTAGTTGGTTCAACTTTAGGTACAAGTACAACGACTTCTTATATTGAGTCAACTGCTGGTGTAGCTGCTGGTGGTCGTACAGGTTTCTCTGCTGTAGTAACAGGTATCTTATTCTTATTAGCATTATTCTTCGCACCACTTTTAGGAGTAGTAACTGCAGCGGTAACTTCACCTGCATTAATAGTAGTCGGAGTATTAATGGTTTCTTCAATTGGTCAAATAGATTGGAAGAAATTCGAAATTGCGGTACCAGCATTCTTTACAATCATTGCAATGCCTTTAACTTATAGTATTGCAACGGGGATTGCAGTTGGTTTCATTTTCTATCCGATTTCAATGATCGCTGCTGGAAAAATTAAAAAAGTTCATCCAGTAATGTACGTATTGTTTGTAGTGTTCTTGCTATTCTTAGCATTCTTTAGAGAATAGGTTAATAAATAGAACGGTTAAAAAAAACCAGCCTTCAAATTAGAAGGCTGGTTTTTTTTTGATCTCATATAGAAGGTAGTATTGAGATAAATATATTCCATCCTAATAATTCAGAATAATAGTTCTTTTAATTTAGTGTTGTAATTAATCTAAATAACTGATATATTATTCTATGTTGTCCCAAATAAGGGAAAACAAAACAAAATAAAAATCAAAAACATTTAAAAAGTTGTTGACTAAAACAAGCTTTAAATGTTAAGATTTAAAAGTCGCTTCTGAGCGGCGGAAAATGAACTTTGAAAACTAAACAAAACATGAAGTAAACGTCAATTATTAGTTTTTTGAGCAATACAAGATTTAAACTTAACTTTTATGGAGAG
>NZ_JBHJTJ010000119.1:0-3084 GCF_042267765.1 Gottfriedia sp. NPDC056225
GAATATATACTAAAATGAACATATATAAGTGTTGGAGGTTTACTATGATTGAAGTATATACTGACGGAGCTTCCAAAGGAAATCCTGGTCCATCTGGTGCAGGTATTTTCATAAAAGGAATTAAAGAACCTGTTTTTTTAAGTATTCCATTAGATCCTATGTCTAATCATGAAGCCGAGTTTCACGCATTATTAATTGCACTAGATTATTGTGTTAAAAATAATTATTCTATTGTTTCTTTCCGAACAGATTCAAAAATCGTTGAAGAAAGTATTGATAAGAAATATTCTAAAAATGATTTGTTTATTCCTTTAATAGAGAAATCACTAAATTTAATAAATCAACTTGATCTTTTCTTTATTAAATGGATACCCTCAAGCGCCAATAAGGTTGCAGATGAACTTGCTCGAAAAGCCATTAAATAAAAAGGACTGGACGATATGAAAAATAAATTATTTGCTTTTTCTTCTCTACTCATTGTGTCCTTCATCTGGGGTTCTTCGCTATTCATTGTCAAGGAAACACTTAATTTTGTCCAACCTTTTACCTTCAATGCATTACGCTTTATTGTTGCAGCAATCGTATTATTTACCGTTCAAACTTTTTTAAATCGAAAAAATAAAATAAGATTTCGTGGTAAAGCTGGTTTTATAACTCCTGGAATCATAATAGGTTTATTTTTATTTCTAGGTTTTGTATTCCAAACTTTTGGATTACATTATACATCAATATCAAAATCGGGTTTTATTATTGGGATCAGTGTAGCAATTGTTCCTTTATTATTATTTTTTAAGTATAAGAAAAAACCTACTTTGCGAGAAAATTTATGTGCTATTATTGCAATTATCGGATTATTTTTATTAACACTTTCTACAAATTCTAAATTTAATTCTGGAGATATTATTTCCTTTTTTAGTGCGATTGCATTTGCGTTACACATAATCTATTCAACTAAATATTCTCCAAGTTATAGTTCATTGCAACTTGCAACTGTACAAATTACTTTTGTAGGCTTAGCCTCTTGGACGTGTGCTTTAATTTTCGAAGACTGGCAAGTTATATACAATCAAGAATTATGGACAAATAAATATTTTATACTTTCGATCTTGTTTACGGCAATTTTTTGTACCGCTACAGCTTACATTATTCAAATGTTTGCTCAACGCACAATAAGTGCAACGGAAGTTGGGATTATACTTGCAACTGAACCTGTTTTTGCAGCGATTACTGGTTATTATTACGGTGGAGAAAGACTTCAGAAAATCGGATTAATCGGTTGTAGCTTAATTTTAATTTCTACGATTGTTACTCAAATCAGAAAGAAGAAAAATAAAAAACAAATATATAAAGAAGAAAAAACCATTCACAAGATGTGAATGGTTTTTTTTCCCGCCAATGCCGTTATTCCTTTTATGCCTAAGTAAACCGAACTCCAAGGTGGATGTCCTCACAAGTAACTTTCATCCTCCTATAAATAGGCACGATGTTGTTACTTAAATATCGGTCTTCCTGTATTAAATCATTGGTTTAAGACATAAACTGACAACGCACACAGCAGGTTTTTGTTAATTTGTATTCTCATTCTATACCAACTATAACTATTTTGCAACTTATAAATTTTTCTTTTCTACAAAATTTTCATCGTATGATATCCAGTCACTAAAACTTCCAGGATAAAGCTTGACATTTGAATACCCTGCTTCAATTAATCCTAAATAATTAACACAACCAGTTACGCCCGAGCCACAATAGACCACTGTTTCATTATGAGCTTTGAATGGTTTAAAGAGATTTAGTAATTCTTCCTTTGTTCTAAATTCTCCTGATTCATTTAAAACATCTTTCCAAAAAGAATTTTTTGCTCCAGGTATATGACCTGCTACTCTGTCAATTGGTTCGAATTCTCCATTGTATCGAATAGATTCTCTAGAATCAATTAAATTAAATTCTTCATTCTTGCTATTTCGTTTAACTTCCTGCATCGAACTAATCATGTCTTTTTGATTGTTAACGTCGAATTTTTTAGGGAAAACTTCCACAGTTTCGGTTGTTACTTCAAAATCATTTTCTACCCATTTTTTATATCCACCGTTTAATACAAAAGTAAAATTATGACCAACTAAGTTACATAAAAACCAACATCTAGCAGCATTATCTAGTGTTCCATCGTCATAACAAATAACAATTGAATCCTCATCTATGCCAAGCTCCCCTAATAAATGACCAAAATCATTTAAATCTGGAAACGGATGTCTGCCTCCATGTTTTTGTACTGAACTCGATAGATCTTTATTTAAATCAACATAACGAGAAAGCGGTATATGACCTTTCTGATATGCATTATAACCGTACTCAGGATCTGACAATTGAAAACGACAATCTAAGAAAACAACATTTTTATTTAAACGTAGTTTATTTGCAATGTTTACATCAATTATATTTTTCAATTTTTATTGTCCACCTTCATATTAAATTAGTTTTTTAAATAAGTTTAATACTTGATCATCTACTACTACTTCATTTAAATTTTCAGTAGCTTTAATTGTTTGTTGAACATCATTTTCGATTTGAGTACTGCAGTTTTGTAATACCGAATTTAATGAGTCAACATATTGAATGTGATAATGTTCAGCAAATAAACTATTCATATTTGATAAATACTCTTTTAATGGCGTTCTCAGTTCATTTATACAATCATCAATCATATTTTCTTTCAAATTATCAACAAAAAAGCTTTTTGGATTTTTAAAATGCGATTTTAAATTTTCAAATTGATCAACATTAATAAATTGATCCGGATTTTTTATCGAAACAGGCGAAATCTCGTTCACATCACTTTTTTGAACGATAAATTCAGTTTGAATTGAATGTATTTCATCAATTACTCGTTCCTGTGACAATAGAATTTCATTAATTAAAAACTTCTCTAACCTAAAGCCTGTTACCCTTAATTCCTTTAATATCTCTTCTAGAACTTCATATATAAATTCTCGAATTTTCGTAACAAATAATTGTTTAATATTTTTTGTTGTACTATTGAAAATACTCGGGTTAAAGAAATAAGGAAATAAATCTCTCATTCTT
>NZ_JBHJTJ010000120.1:0-2853 GCF_042267765.1 Gottfriedia sp. NPDC056225
TTTTTTTAGATTGAAATTTTGCGTTTAGTTCTTTAATTTGCAATTCTTTTTCCTCCATACTCATCTCTTTTCCTACTAAAGTATTTCACTCCTTTTACAACAAACTGCCATATTGTTGAATAAAAAATGAGTTAAAACAGCAACCCATCTTGATCAACTATCGTATGAGTAGTTGATCAACCTAAAAAAAGAATTGCCAACACAACTCTAACGGGGATTTAACCAATACCAATCAATATAAGTTTTGTCGTCACATATTATAGCTTCCCATCCCATCCTTTTAACAATCTCATCAATCTTTTCATCTCGTGTCATAAATATAGAAATAAAAGAATCATATACATTCATAAATGCGAATTCCATATTTTCATCTGTAATAATTAACTCTTTAAGTGCTAAATCGCCGATTTCCAAGGGCGTAAGTTTTTCAATTTCTAAAACACCACTTTTGTCTAATAATGGATCAGAATAGCTAAAATATTTAGCCCCATTAGATTCTAAAACTATTTTTAAATCTTGTATAAAAAATATCGATGTATCATCCTCGTTAGGATAAAAACAATTTTTTTTAATTTGAGTGTTTAATTTTTCAGCTAAATCATCTCGGATATATTGTTTTTTAAATGCACCAATTGATGTTTTTAATGCAATTGCGATCTCATTAAAAGTTGTAAAACCACAATCATGCATCATACTCATCCAACTCACTTGTTTACCTAGATGCAAGATTTCCTCATCACTGGGATAAATGTGCTCACATTCGTTAATACTTTTATTTTGCTCCCAATCTTTGGGCATTTGAATAAATGGATGAAATAATATTACTGCTGATTTAAATCCGCTTGGAAGTTGATTTAATATAGGCGATTCGGCATTTAACCATATGTAATCTAGCATCTACAAGCTCTTTTACAATAAAATCTCACCACAAAGGTTAATTAAAATCTCACTTAATTTCCCATTTATTATAACAAAAACCCCCCTCAACTTTTCAAGGTGAAATATCCTATTTTTTCACATATTTAACCAATCTATCATTATAGTTCTATAAAAAAATTGACTAAACAGCCGATCTTGTTGTTAAACTATTGCATGCGTTCAATAATTATCGTAGCAACTTATTTGTAACGAAATCCCTAATCCTCCAATAATATTAATAGCCTTTGGATCTAAAACAAAATTACACTGCCCTTCATAAAACACTCCTATTACCAAATCAATATTCTCTGCTCCGCACTTTTTAATTAATTCGATATGCTTGGACAGATTCTCCGCAAGCCAGAGCAATCCGTAATCTTCTGTTTGTTTGTGTTTTTCAGGTGGATATAATACACAATCACCATAAGGAGAAGGTTTATCTTCGTATACTCCTTTTGTTCTTATGTCCCCAATTTCAATCTTGTTCATAAGAGTAAGCCCAGTTAATTGTTCTACTTTATTAGGCGAAAAATTATCACCGTATAAATGACACGCGATATCCATTTCAGTTATCATCATTAATACCACTTTTCATATATTTTAAAATTTTTTATACAACTAAAGCATTAGTTAGTTGTATAAGCGAGTTTATATTAATATGTTCTCACAGGAGAAATTAGATGAAGGTGAGTATTATTATTAACAGGTTTAATTATGAATGGTTTCATTGAACCTCCAAAACTAATTGTAACCTCTTCATCTTTTATTACTTTTAACGCTTCAATCATATAATTCCCATCGAGAGAAATACTTAATTCTGTCTGACCATTTAGATTCTTAATTATTTGTGTTTCTTCTATTTTTCCAATCTCCGAAGAGTGGGACGAAATTTTTAATTTGGAACCTTCTATTATTTCTAAATAAACATTGTTATTTTTCCATTCGCTGGCGAAGATACTTGCTCTTTCAAAACCTTTTAATAGTTGTTTGGTATCAAGTGTGATTATTGTCTTTACTTCATTAGGAATTAAGCTTGCTACTTCTGGATATCTTCCTTCTATTAATCTTGAATAAAGTGAAATTAACTTTGATTTAAAGACAATATAGTTTTCAGATATAAATAAATTCATATCTCCCGAATCGCTATTAAATAATTTTACTACTTCATTAAGGCTAGAACTCGGTACAATGAATGAACCATTCATAAATGAATCTATTTGTAACTCTTTTAATGCCAACCTATGAGAATTTGTTGCTACACAGTTTAATTTGTTTTCCATTATGGACATATTAACCCCTGTTAGAACAGGTCTGGACTCATTTTTTGCTACTGCAAAAGCAGTTTGCCTAATCATTTCAATTATTTCTGCAATTGGAATTTTTATATGATCCTCATTGTTGATCAAAGGCAGAAGTGGATACTGTTCAGAATTGAATCCATTTATATGAGTTATAATTTCAGCTGATTGAATTGTCATTAATTGATTTTCATTTACTGTAATTTCTATGTTATCCGGTAATTTTTTTACAAGATCGCTAAGATATTTAGCTGATACAACTATACTACCAGGTTGATAAACCTCTAATATCTTAACTCCATTAATTTCGGTGGGAACTGTTCTTTCTATAATTATTTCTGAATTACTTCCAATTAAAGTAAGTCCTTGGGAATTTGCTAAAATCTTTATACCTGTCAAGATGGGTATTGTTGTTTTAAGTGAGATTACCCTACTAACGTCCGAAATCGCTTGATTAAAATAATCCTTTTCAATGTAAAATTTCATTATATATTTCCTTCCTCATTTATCTACATTTTTCTTTATATGTTTAATTTTACCATTGTTGAACACTATTCAAATCCTCTTATTGAACTAACCTGACATTTACTTCAATAAAAAAAGCCGCATATAAGCAGCTCGTGTTATGTAACTAATG
>NZ_JBHJTJ010000121.1:0-2743 GCF_042267765.1 Gottfriedia sp. NPDC056225
AAAACTATTTAAGAACTATTAATATTATATACAAAATATTGTCATTTAATATATTGCTACATGTTTTGTTAAGTGGTTCCTCTAATATTTTAGTTCTGGGAATTCAAACACGATTTGGAGATACGTATACAATAGCTATTATTCTATTACTTGTGAAAATGGAGATTTCGAAAAAAAGACTTTCTTTTTATGATATAGTTTTTATTGTTTTTGGCTCATATTTCATATTTACAAAATGGATTTCTACAATGGTATTGTTGGATATTCTATTACTATTGGTTTATGTAATCTCTAAAAGTAAGGTCTCTATGAGATGGGTTAATTATTATACTTTAATACCGGCTACTATATTATTGAATTTTTCAATTTTATTTTTTAGAATACAGAATGTATTTAAATGGTTAATCGTAGACTTTCTTCATGAGGATTTGACACTTGATAATAGGACTTTGATTTGGGATAACATATTTAAAGACATGTCAAATCACAACATTTTTTTAGGATCGGGTATTTTAGGAGAGAATACTAGAAATATTCCAATTGCTATTTACAACCAATATGGTTATCTGCTTTTTGGTGACTTACAAGCTCATAATCAGTTATTGAGTGTTTTATATTGGAATGGTATTATGGGCCTATTTTTGTATTTAGTAATAATATTGTTCGCAGGGAGCAAATTAACTAAGTGTAATCGAAAAGTATCTATGTACTTTATAGCGGGAACTTTTTTGATTTGTTTATCAATGATTACTGAACTATCAGCAAACGGTAACTATTTCATTATATTTGTTATGTGTGTGTATTTTTGTCAACCTTCAAATAACCATCCAGAAAAAGTACAGTCAAAAGGAAGGAGAATTGTATGGAGCCGTTAGTGAGTGTAATTATTCCTATATATAATACAGAGGAACATTTAAGCAAGTGTTTGGATAGTGTTTTAAATCAAACTTATAAAAGGCTGGAAGTTATTCTTATCAATGACGGCTCAAAAGATAATAGCTTAGAAATTTGCGAAAAATATAAATCTGCCGATTCAAGAATAATTTTAATTGATAAAGAGAATGCTGGAGTGTCAGAAGCCAGGAATGACGGAGTGAAATGTTCAAGTGGGGACTTTATATCATTTATTGATAGTGATGATTGGTTAGATAATAATACATTTGATGAAATGCTTAAAATAGCTTTGAAAACCGATGCAGATATAGTTATGAGTGGATTTTATATAAACAACGAACCGCATATGGAGTATTCTGGTAGATACATAATAACCAATCAATCAGAAACATTGAACTTATGCTATAAGCTAGAAAAAAATTATTCAACTGGTGTCTGTAACAAAATTTTTAAGGCTAAAAGTCTTAAACAATATCTATACTTTGATAAAGATATAGCAATTGGAGAAGACATGATAACTTTAACAAACTGTATATTAAATTCTAAAAAAATAATATGCTATGAAAAACCATTTTACCATTATATACGTTGGAGCGGGAGTACCGTTGCTTCTTTTAGTCCTAAAATGGTAACCTGTGCATTGGCACATCAAAAAGTGATTAATATAATTGGAGAAAAAAGAATAACAAAAGAATTAAAATATCTTATTGAACTTCGAAATAGTTTGTTTTGTTATGACTATCTGTGTAAAGCTATTAAATTTGGTTACTTGAATAGGAGGATTATAACTACTCTACAAAATGAGATTAAAGGTAATATTCGGAAATTAATAGATTCTAAAGTACTTTCTGGGAAACGAAAGTACATAATATTTCCTTTGAGCTACAGCTATATATTTTGTGGATTTTTGGCGTTTATGAATAAAATTAGAATTAAACACTAGCCAACCCCCTTTATAAACTGCGGGAAATCATATAAAAGTCTAGTAGGTTTGGTATCTAACATTAGTACTAAAAATTCATCAGAAAGATTTGTGAGGGGATTGCTTAATGAGAATATCAAGTTCAAGAGGAACTTGATGTAGAAAATATTCTTATCTAGTAGAAAATAAAAACGTAACTATGGTATTTACTTAATTACTGTTTTGATATAGTAACGAAAATTTCGATATATAAGGATTAATTTTATATAAAACTTTAGGGGGAAAAATGAAGGCGAAAAGAAGTATATTTAATATTGTTTTTGGATTACTTAGCCAATTAATTTCTATGGGCTTAGGACTAGTAATTCCAAGGCTATTTTTACTTAATTACGGATCGGAAAACAATGGATTAGTTTCATCCATTACTCAAATAATTGTTTACATGTCACTATTCGAAGCAGGAGTTGGGGCTGCTTCATTACAGGCATTGTATAAACCGATTGTAAAAAATGATAAACAGGGCATTTCTTCAATTTTATCTGCTACTTCTATTTATTACAAAAGAACTGGTTATTACTATTTTATTGCAGTAATTCTTCTAGCATTAATATATCCTGCCATCGTTGAATCAAGCTTGAATAAATTAACTGTTATTGTTGTAGTACTGTTTACAGGGATACCTGGAGCGATTAATTATTATTTTCAAGGTAAATATCGAATTTTTCTTTCAGCAGAAGGTAAAGATTATATCAATGCTTCAATACTAACAGGAGTAAATATATTAAATAATATTTTTAAAATTGTTTTATTACTAAATGGATTTGACATCGTTGCGGTTCAAGCATCATATTTAGCTACCACTTTTATACAAATAGTAATTTATCAAATATATTTTAAAAATAATTACCAGTGGATTAACTTAAAAGT
>NZ_JBHJTJ010000122.1:0-2727 GCF_042267765.1 Gottfriedia sp. NPDC056225
CTATTTAATAATCAAATATTCTTTACCTTACAAGATTATAAATATATTACACCTATTATTTTTTCATTATTATTTTCTGTTCTATTAGGATTAAAAATTAAAGACATAATATATTTCAATGTCGGCATAATCTCGGTAAATATTTTTCTTATGATTTCCCAGAAACTTTTCGTATTTATAATCAAATCCTTTTAATTGAATCATTAATATGGTTGTCTAAGATAAAATTCCCTATACATTTAAATAAATTAAGTTTAGGGAATTTTTACACTAGGGATATAAAAATTAATTGATTCATCTTTATATTAATTTTTAATAAGTTTTAATGCTTTAACTGTTGACGGGACAGTTTATGATAGAGGCGCCGATACACCTAACTATGTTTTTAATTTCTTGGATTTCGTTCTTTGGTATCAACAAGAAATTGAAGGTAAGGAATTTGGAATTAAAGCGAGTGAATTTGAATTTAAATATAGAAATTCAATAGAACACTTTTACCCACAAAATCCTAATCAGGATGAAAATCATGCACGACTGGACGAGGAATATCTTACTAACTTTGGCAACCTCTGTATCATGGCACGAAGGAACAATTCTCTCTGTTCAAACCTAATGCCATCAGCAAAAATCAAAGAATTTAGCTCAACGAGTCAGAGTTTGAAATTTGAGCTAATGGAAAAACTCGCTAAAAATAATGATGATTGGAATGGAAGGGAAATCATTCAGCATGGGACTGAGATGAAAAAACTGTTATCAGAATTTATTTCTTAGGTATACGAGTATATATAACTACATTGTGATGGATAGCTTTACAGATGGATAGTTAACCAAAATTCTTTACGATTGACTGGCTTTCAACTATTGTTAGCATTCATTTTCACACATAGCTATTCAAATAAAGAGGCGTCCCTTAGTCAAAAAAACGACCAAAGAGACAGCCTCTTCTTTACCTATGCTATCGATATACCATATGAATGGGCAATTGCCATATTAGAATTTGAAGATTTAGCGATAATAACAGTTGTACCAACATTAATTTGTTCAAATAGCCATTGAATATCACTATTATGCATACGAACACAACCTGAACTTACTGAATTGCCAATCGAACTTTCATTACTGTTTCCGTGAATTCCATAAGCAGCACCAACACTTAATCCCATCCAACGTTTTCCAAGTGGATTTCTAGGATCACCACCAGGAATATTCCCTTTGTACCATGGGCGGTTCTTAATTTTGTTTACGATTGTAAACTTTCCAGTAGGCGTTGGAGTTGCCGACTTGCCTGTTGCAACATTGAAGATTTTAATAATTTTACCATTATTATAGTAAGTTAACTTATTTGTCTGTGAATTGATAATAATCAGCTGACCAGTTGATAATGACGAATTACTTTTCACCGGATTTTGTATTGCTGGTGGTGTGTAATGTGATACGCGTACAGTAAATGGTTTACTTTGATTATTGCTTTGGTCAATAACGATAACTTTAAGTAATGAATTCGTTGCTTGTTTACCGACTTTAACATCGAACTTTCCTGTAGAGTTAACGATACTTTCACCGATTAGTGTTTCATTGTTATAAATTTTTACAGATGTAGAAGGCTCAGATTTTCCATTAACATACTGAGATTGATCAGTAACAGGTGAAACAGAAGAAATGATTGGTGCAATCGTATCATTTACATCGATTGTAAAAGGTTTACTTTGAATTCCTTCGCTAACACCTATGACTGTTAACTTGGTAAATTCTTTGACTCGTTTTATTACAGAATTGAATTCACCATTTTCGTCTGTTTTCACAGTGCCAATTAATGTAGAATCATTATACAATTCTACATGACTATTTGATAAAAATGACCCATTAATGGATGTTGATTGATTTGTAACTGGATCAATATTTGGAGTCGGTAAATCTAAAACGAAAAACCTAATTTTTTTATCAGAGATTACTAGATTTTTATGATCTAATTTAATTGATTTAAGTTTATATTCACCTTTAGTAAATGAACTTGTAATCTTTATTTTCCCCGAAAATTGATGCGCTGATGTTTTTGATAAAATAACATTTTTTTGATTCGTACCATTTAAAAATGTTAACGAAACTGTATCAACATTTTTCTTCGTCGTTAAACTTACATCAATTGTCTGACCATAAGTAGAATGGGAAGTATTTAAATTTAGATCATCTATATAATGAGAGAACTTTTTACTGCTAAAACCTACTTTAAAAGTTGTTGCATTTGCTGTTGGTAAGAGAATTAAAAACATTCCCAGAAGTACCCAAATAATCTTATTAGACATGGTTTCTCTCCTTATTAACGTATATATTTATAGGTTATTAAATTTGTGAACTCCAACTTTCTTTTTCCACACATCACTCTCCTGAAATCTTATATTTGTATCGTACTTTTTAATTGTCTCTATTTATGTCATTGGATGTTTCTAACTTGTAAACAATTTGTTTTTTTGAAGTAAAAAAACTGTATGTAAAATACGAGTTTTAAAATAATAAATAAAAAAAGGGAGATTTGATAATTAAGTATAAAGTTAAATGCTTAAGAAATTCTAAAGAACTTGGTAATTTGCTGGGGCTTTATGAGAATCCAAATCCAATGCAAATTATTAGAAAGAGCGTGAAAAATGTGAAAATATTCACAAAACTGACAAAGAGTTTTAGTAAAATTTACCTTTTGAAATGTTAACATAATTATGTAAACGTTTACTG
>NZ_JBHJTJ010000123.1:0-2613 GCF_042267765.1 Gottfriedia sp. NPDC056225
ATCAGTAATTAAATAGTAGGTAAAATTTACTAACTTGTGAAAATATTAACATATAAAATTATATTAAAATCATTATAATTGTGATAAAAAATTGAAGATTTTGGAAATAAAAAAATACAGTCTTTAAAATAAATTTAAAGACTGTATGATACTTTAATATGTATGGAGTATCAAAAAACTCCCTAAACGGGAGTCTGAGAAAGTTCCTTCCTAGGAACTATCATTTTTTTTTATTTCTAAAACTTATCTTTCACACGCTATTAAATCTTTATCGCGATCCATTTTTTTATTAGCATCATATAGAGCTTTTGATGCATACGGTTTATATTTAGTTTTACCGCCTTTATTTTTAACGGATGAACTACGGGCAACTCCACCCTTGTATGCTTTGTTCAATTCAGTACAGTTTTTAAATGTTTTCACAGCTGCACTAGCATCATCAGTTGAAATAATTGAGTAGCTTTGAATAAGTCCAATTGTAAGAATACCAATAACAAGTTTTTTTATAAGTAATAACCCCATACTATTTATTTTGTAACAAATTCTAACTAATTTAAAAACTTTTTTAGTAAATAAATACTTTTAATAGATTTCA
Organism: Gottfriedia sp. NPDC056225; assembly: GCF_042267765.1. Lineage (NCBI taxonomy): Bacteria > Bacillati > Bacillota > Bacilli > Caryophanales > Bacillaceae > Gottfriedia > Gottfriedia sp. NPDC056225. The sequence continues at coordinate 596 of NZ_JBHJTJ010000123.1, forward strand.
TATCTATCTCTTAATCTATTTATAGGTTTATCATTGAAAATCTTGTTATTTCAGTTAAAATGAGCCGGATTTATTTAGGGATTATTTACTGATTTTAATAAACTTACTCAAAAACTGATTAGGTCTTTCGTTTATTTTCATTTTAAATCAATAGTAAAACTTTCATATTTTTGTAATATTTTAGTAAAAAAGTAAAGATTACTCTCTGTTAATATTATTATATAGAGATACTAATTGAGAAATATTTTTATTGATTAATTGAAAAGTAATCCTCAAGTGGTCTTATCTCTATATAAAATCTCAGTGGAAAGGTTAAGGTGGATTCTGAATGAAGAAAAAATTTATTTCAAGAAAGAAAGAATGGTATCTTTTTGTAATCATATTATTGGCATTAGTGATAGCGTCTATTCCCATTAAATCTAATGCTGAAAATATAGATTCAACAAACACTTTAATTAAAGTGTTATTTAGACAAACGTATAAAGTTGATTGGAACGAAGTTTCTGAAAATGAAAAAAATAATACAATTAATCTAATTTCTGATGGAGATACTGGCTGGAGTTACAATCCAGATGAAGAAATTTTTGAGCGTTTTGTTTCACCGGAAAATGTTGAAGTTTCAATAGAAAATAGTGAAGAGCCAAAAACTGCAAATACCAAAGGAGAAGTGGTATTAAATGGTGATGGTAAAAAATTAGTAAACATTTCCGTAGAAGGAATTGATGATGACTTAAGACAAATTGTTGATTTTTCTCAAAATGAAGCAAGCATTATTAAAGAAATGGATATCTCTCAAATGCTAAAAGATTCAGAAAAAGGCTTATATACAGAAGAACCTAGTTCAAAATTAAATACAAGAGCTTCTTCTACCGATCCTTATTGGCAAACAGGAGAATTAGGACACTACGGCGATCGATTACATTGTAATCGCTTTAATGGACCTTTAGGAAATGGAAAATACTATCCAAATTATTACCCACAAGCAGCAATTAATTTTATTATGAGTGACTGCGATTACTCTCTAGGTCGAAGTACAAGATGTTTAGCTGATTATACATCTGATAAATATTGTGCAGCCAGCCCAAGTACAAAACAAGGAAAATGTTCGACTTTTATTGGGCATTATAATAAATTCCATAACCATTAAAAAGGAGAAATTATTATTAATAAGTACTTAATACTAATGCTAACTGGTTTACTATTGATAAGTTTAGTATTCAATATTTGGTTAATAAAAATAATAACTCCAAAAACAGTCTTATCGATAGATAATAAGTCAATCATTAACGAGCGAGAATTATTAAAATCGTTAGAAAAAAAATATAAAATTTATGAATTAAATAATCAAGCAAATTCATATATCATTGAAAAAGCAGCAAATGAAAATAACTTTTCATCACCAAGTAAAATAGAATTAAAAAAGCTAAATAAAAAATTCCCCGAAATGAACATAACTAATTCGAATAAACAGCCGTATTATGTGTATCAATTATTTAATCTAAAAAATAATGATTCTATAATAAAAAAATATTTTAAAGATAATTACCAATTAGAAGCTCCGAAGATGTATCAAGTACTAACTTATCAAACAAATAATCATAATTTAGCCACAAAAATGCAAAATGAATTAGAATCTGGAAAAAGTACAAAAACAATTGAAAAAGAACACAAAATTAAGTTAAAAAAAACTTATGCTGCACATTTAGATTTTCTTCAACCAAGTACTTCAAATGATAATTCAAATACTATAGTTGATAACTCAAATATTGGCAAAGTGGTTCATCTTATGAATGAGGATGGAATGACAATTATTTATGTATCCAAAATAGTTGATTACGCTCAAAATCCAAAATTATTTAGAGACATGTATTTTGCTAATAACTACCAAACTATTAAATCTAATTTAATTAATAAACTAAGTTCTAAACATGAAATAGTAATCAAATAAAAGAAGATATACCTAATGTGAAAGACATATTGTGTCGAGGTGGAAAATGAAAAAATTATTTATATTAATA
>NZ_JBHJTJ010000124.1:0-2500 GCF_042267765.1 Gottfriedia sp. NPDC056225
CACCCGTTCCCATACCGAACACGGCAGTTAAGCTCTTTTGCGTCGATGGTAGTTGGGGGTTTCCCCCTGTGAGAGTAGAACGTCGCCTGGTTAAACAAAAACATCAGCTATTAGGCTGATGTTTTTTTATGTTTGCATTTTAATAATAATGTTGAAAACCTGTCTCCCTTTTACGTTTACTTTGGGCTAATTACATGTCTACTGTTCATAAGTAAGAAATGAAATATAAAAAACAGCACACAATTAAAACTGGAGAGACAAAAAATGGATACGGTGGTTAGCTATTAGGGGTATCTTCTATTGAAGTTTCCTCTATTAATATAATAATCGGATTGTTTACATTGTTGAATTGTAATGAATCCCTCCACTACTATCGCATTACATTGATTAGATAATAAATAAGGAGCTGAATATCAATCAGCTCCCATATTTCTATTGAGTACTATTGTTGATTTTTGGAAAATTTTTAAATAATTAATTTCATATACTTATTAAAGTAATTTCAATTTATACAAATTATTTTCTTACAACAGGAATCCACATTTCACCAAAAACTAAGCCGTTTCGATGACCCATTTCAACCGATGTATTTGGTCCACCAACATAGGCAAAATCCTTTGCTTCAGGTAAAACTTGACCAAAGGCAATACCAGTAAGTTTATTGCTTAATTCTTCAGTTGTAGCACCTTCACCTTTTACTACTAGATATTCTCCTTTAGGGAATTGGATAACTCTAGATTCTTCTGCTACAGATGCCTCTGTCATTACGCCAGCATAATGCATCATCTTGTTATTTACTGCTTCGTTCACTGTAAAAATGTATTCATTTGTAGCTATATTTTTTAAAGTTTCAAGTTTACCATCTTGTTTGATTGAATCCCAAAAATCTTCCTTTTCTTTATTTAACCCTGCATAATCTGTGTAATGGCTTTTAAGTTCAATTCCAATACCTAAAACGGTAAAGCTATCTTTTTCTTCTAATGTATAATTTGTCATATTCAAAACCTTCCTTTTTTAAGTTTATCAAACGATTTGTCTTTTCATCTGATGAGTTTATAATAGTCTTAAATAGTGTCAAAAAATGATACTGTTTAGGAGGTACTGATGAAAAAAGTTGAACGAATTAATACGATCATGCGATATATTAACAACCGCGCCAAATTTACAATTTCAGAAGTCATGCAAGAATTTAACATCTCTCGTTCAACTGCTCTGAGAGATGTAAGGGAAATTGAAGAGATGGGGATGCCGCTTGTTGCTGAAGTTGGTAGGGATGGGGGATATTTTGTCATGAACAACTCTGTCCTGCCAACTGTTCGTTTTACAGATAATGAGATAAAGGCTCTATTTATAGCTTTTATGGCGACAAGAAATAAACAACTTCCTTATCTAAAGAGTCGACAATCTTTAGCAGAAAAATTACTTGGCTTAATCTCAGAAAACCAGCAGGATGATCTTGTTCTTTTAAATCAGATGCTTCTTTTTGAAGGTACTAATCCCAATAATCCCGACTTACTTGATTTATCAGACTTACCTCAGCCAATGTTAGAAAGACTCATTGAAACACTACTTTTGGATCGCTTTTTATTGATTACTATCAAAGAAGAACAGGAATCACTATCTTATTCTATTTATCTTTTGCACCTTTATCATGACAAAGGTCTTTGGTTGATTGAAGGATTTGACTTGTTGGATGAAATAAAGAAGATTTTCTCGGTCGACAATCTTATAGATGTCGTAACATATCCTTCGAAAAAAAGATTAAGCAGAAAAAAGATTTTAGAAAAACTAAGTAAGCAAGATGAAATAATTAACCTTGTAATTGAACTTGGTCCAAAGGCAATTGCTCAGTTCAAAAAGTACCATCCTTTAATGCTCTCTATTTCTTATACAAGTCCTTACCAAACCACAGCCATTCTAAAAACATTTATTAATGTTGATAACTTTGGAGAATTGAACGATATAACAAACTGGCTCCTTTTCCTAGGTGAAGATATAAAGTTAAAAGAAGTACCAGAAAAAATTATGAATAGTTTACAAGATAGATTAAACTTATTCTGTCCATAAGTAGACCAGTTTAAAAATACACTTAAGATCTTGTACTGAAGTATCAAATTAAACAGTATGATATGTCAAAGGTAGAACAATAAGTCAACTGAATATAACTGCTGTCTTTATACTGCAGAGTAATTGCTATTAAAATTAACTATATAAAAGTGTATCTAAATTACTAAGTTAATTATTTTATTAATTTTTTGTAAAGAAATGCTTGCAATCGATTGGACGAGATGGTATATTTAGTAAGTTGTCACGACAAAACGAGTTCGGATAACAAAAATAATATAATAAATTGTTGACAGATGATTCGACAAAATGTTATTATATTAAAGTCGCTTCCAAGCGATAAAGTGAACTTTGAAAACTAAACAAAACATGAAGTAAACGTCAATTATTAGTTTTTTGAGCAATACAAGATTTAAACTTAACTTTTATGGAGAGT
>NZ_JBHJTJ010000125.1:0-2274 GCF_042267765.1 Gottfriedia sp. NPDC056225
ATCTACAAGTTAAGCAATTAAATTAAGAAATTACTTTTTACAATATATTCCCTAAGAATTCTAATTTTACCTTTCTAACGGCATCATTCTTTTCTATTTTAGCGTTTTCTTATGTGTTCAAATTTTAAATTATGAGGTTTTAAATTTATTTTGGGGATACTACTTCTATTAAATTTAAACTAAATCAGCAATTTTCAATTTAAATGTTCTTCAATTGCTCTTTTTCGAAAAATTTTTTAGGAGTGAATATCAAATGCATGAAATAATTATGAGCTTATTGGCAGGGTTAATTGTTGGAGTTGTTTTTACTCTTATTAAATTACCAATCCCTGCACCTCCAGTATTTTCTGCGATATGTGGAATTATTGGCGTATGGGGAGGCATGAAATTAGTGCAATTATTTATTTAAATAACTTAATACTGATTAATGATATTTTTAATTTGATTGGAAATAATAATATTGCTAATTAGAAATTTATTCTACATTTTGTAGTTTGGAGGAAAATTAATGACATATATAATCGCAATTATCGGCATCATTCTCTTACTTGCTATTTCCTGGTCAATGTCGAATGATAAAAAGAATATTAATTATAAAGCCGTAATAATTATGTTAGTTGTCCAGTTAATTATAGCTTGGTTTATGCTTAATACATCCATTGGACAAACGATTCTTAAAAAGATTGTTGCATTCTTTAATAAAGTTTTATCATTTGGTAATGAAGGTATTGCGTTTGTATTCGGTGATTTATCAACAAAAGGTTATTTCTGGATTAACGTATTAATGATGATTGTCTTCGTATCTTCATTATTATCAATTTTAACTTATACAAGAATACTTCCATTAGCAATTAGATACATTGGTGGTGCAGTTGCTAAAGTAACTGGATTACCAAAGATTGAATCTTTCGTTGCGGTAAATAGTATGGTTTTCGGTGATACAACTGCCATTCTTTCAGTAAAATCCGAATTACACAAACTTACACCTAACCGTTTATTCGTAGTTGTAACGTCATCATTAGTAGCAGTTTCATGTTCAATTTTAGGTGCTTATATGCAAATGATTCCTCCAGAATATGTACTAGTTGCACTACCGATCAATGTATTCTCAGGTTTAATACTATCATCAATGGTAAGTCCTGTAACATCAGAACAAGATGAAGAAATTAATGTTAAAGACATGATTAAAGAAAAATCATTATTTGAGGCAATCGGTAACGGTGCTCTTGATGGCGGTAAAGTTGCACTAATTGTTGGTGCAATGCTAATAACTTACATTGGCTTACTAGCTATGATTAATTTCGTTTTCAATTCGATTTTCGGTATGACATTTACTGAAATATTAGGATATGTATTCGCTCCAGTGGCGTACATAATGGGAATCCCAACTCATGAACTAGTACGTTCAGGATCAATAATGGGAACAAAAGTTGCAGCAAATGAGTTTGTAGCGATGCTTGACTTCCAAAAACTCATCCCTAAATTATCGACGAAAACCGTTGCGATTGTGTCATCATTCTTAGTATCATTTGCAAACTTTTCATCAATTGGTATTATATACGGTGCTATTGCTGCGATTGATAAAAAACAATCAGAGCTTTTTGCTAAAATTGGTTTAAAAGTTTTACTAGTTGCTACATTAGGTTCAGTTTTAACTGGAACAATCGTAGGATTATTCGTTAGATAATACTTAACAGTTCATTATTATACTTATTAAAAATAAAACCGCCGAGACTTTTTGTTAAGTTCTCGGCTGGTTTATTTTTAATATCCATGAATCTTTACGAAGTTTCAACTAATTTTTAAAACAATATCTTCAATTCTAATACTCCAAGTAAACCCTACATCAATGGTTGACTTAAACCTCTAATGATTGGATTCACTAAATTCTTGGGAACAGAGTAACTTGCTAGTGTATTTCTTTACAAGTAATTTATTGTATTTATGTGAATATCCAGATTTCGGATCCTATTCAAATATAAGGTACTTACCAATATTTAATCTGTTTTCTCCATATAAGAAAAGTAAAAAAATCAGCGTGTTGACTGCATCCACTTGTATCTTGGCAATCCATACCTATAAACGCTCTTCATTAAATCAATTGCTCTTTTTGTATTCACCAAAGTGCTTAGATGATTAAAAAGTAACTGGAATTACATATCATTATTCTTTGTTTAATTTAAAAAATCATAAATATTTACTGTAAAGCGATTGTTAAATATAGAGTTGCAGTTTTTTATGTTCCATTTTCTTTAAATGAATACTTAAAAGACA
>NZ_JBHJTJ010000126.1:0-2190 GCF_042267765.1 Gottfriedia sp. NPDC056225
GGGAGCACCTTCGTGGTGTGACTGCGTACCTTTTGTATAATGGGTCAGCGACTTACTGTTCGTGGCAAGCTTAACCGTATAGGGGAGGCGAAGGGAAACCGAGTCTGATAAGGGCGCATAGTCGCGGGCAGTAGACCCGAAACCGGGTGATCTAGTCATGCCCAGGGTGAAGGTGCGGTAACACGCACTGGAGGCCCGAACCCACTCCCGTTGCAAAGGTAGGGGATGAGGTGTGATTAGGAGTGAAAAGCTAATCGAACCCGGAGATAGCTGGTTCTCCTCGAAAGCTATTTAGGTAGCGCCTCATATGTATCCTCTCGGGGGTAGAGCACTGTTATGGCTAGGGGGTCATCGCGACTTACCAAACCATTGCAAACTCCGAATACCGAGACGGACTGTATGGGAGACACACGGCGGGTGCTAACGTCCGTCGTGAAAAGGGAAACAACCCAGACCCACAGCTAAGGTCCCAAATTCACTGCTAAGTGGAAAACCATGTGGAAAGGCACAGACAGCCAGGAGGTTGGCTTAGAAGCAGCCACCCTTTAAAGAAAGCGTAATAGCTCACTGGTCGAGTCGGTCTGCGGGGAAGATTTAACGGGGCTAAGCAGTGAACCGAAGCTTGGGGTGCATAACTTTGTTATGCGCGGTAGAGGAGCGTTCCGTAAGCCGTTGAAGGTGGATTGAGAAGTCTGCTGGAGGTATCGGAAGTGCGAATGCTGACATGAGTAACGATAATGCGGGTGAAAAACCCGCACGCCGAAAGCCCAAGGTTTCCTTGCGCAACGTTAATCGGCGCAGGGTGAGTCGGCCCCTAAGGCGAGGACGAAAGTCGTAGTCGATGGGAAGCAGGTTAATATTCCTGCACCTCGCGTAAGTGCGATGGAGGGACGGAGAAGGTTAGGTGTACCAGGCGTTGGTTGTCCTGGGGAAAGGCGGTAGGTTTGGATCTTTGGCAAATCCGGGATCCTTTAAGACCGAGCACCGAGACGAGCCTTTATGGCGAAGTCACTGATACCACGCTTCCAGGAAAAGCTCCTAAGCTTCAGCTTACGCAGACCGTACCGTAAACCGACACAGGTGGGTAGGATGAGAATTCTCAGGCGCTTGAGAGAACTCGGGTGAAGGAACTAGGCAAAATGGTGCCGTAACTTCGGGAGAAGGCACGCTGGCATGTAGGTGAAGTCCCTCGCGGATGGAGCTGAAGCCAGTCGAAGATACCAGCTGGCTGCAACTGTTTAATAAAAACACAGCACTGTGCAAACACGAAAGTGGACGTATACGGTGTGACGCCTGCCCGGTGCTGGAAGGTTAATTGATGGGGTCAGCCGCAAGGCGAAGCTCTTGATCGAAGCCCCAGTAAACGGCGGCCGTAACTATAACGGTCCTAAGGTAGCGAAATTCCTTGTCGGGTAAGTTCCGACCTGCACGAATGGCGTAACGACAGCGGCGCTGTCTCCACCCGAGACTCAGTGAAATTGAAATCGCTGTGAAGATGCAGCGTTCCCGTGGCAAGACGGAAAGACCCCGTGAACCTTTACTATAGCTTTACACTGAACGTTGAGTTCGTCTGTGTAGGATAGGTGGGAGGCTATGAAACTGTGGCGCTAGCTGCAGTGGAGCCATCCTTGAAATACCACCCTGTCGTGCTTGACGTTCTAACCTGGGCCCATTATCTGGGTCGGGGACCGTGTATGGTGGGTAGTTTGACTGGGGCGGTCTCCTCCTAAAGAGTAACGGAGGAGCTCGAAGGTACGCTCAGCGCGGTCGGACATCGCGCACTGTGTGCAAAGGCATAAGCGTGCTTGACTGCAAGATCGACGGATCAAGCAGGTAGGAAAGTAGGTCTTAGTGATCCGGTGGTTCTGAATGGAAGGGCCATCGCTCAACGGATAAAAGGTACTCCGGGGATAACAGGCTGATACCGCCCAAGAGTTCATATCGACGGCGGTGTTTGGCACCTCGATGTCGGCTCATCACATCCTGGGGCTGAAGTAGGTCCCAAGGGTATGGCTGTTCGCCATTTAAAGTGGTACGCGAGCTGGGTTTAGAACGTCGTGAGACAGTTCGGTCCCTATCTGCCGTGGGCGTTGGAAGATTGAGAGGGGTTGCTCCTAGTACGAGAGGACCGGAGTGAACGCACCACTGGTGTTCGGGTTGTCATGCCAATGGCATTGCCCGGTAGCTAAG
>NZ_JBHJTJ010000127.1:0-2047 GCF_042267765.1 Gottfriedia sp. NPDC056225
AATTAGTTTTAAAATTAGTTAAGTTAGAAAGGGCGCACGGTGGATGCCTTGGCACTAGGAGTCGATGAAGGACGGGACTAACACCGATATGCTTCGGGGAGCTGTAAGTAAGCTTTGATCCGGAGATTTCCGAATGGGGAAACCCACTACTCGTAATGGAGTAGTATCTTTACCTGAATACATAGGGTACTGAGGACAGACCCAGGGAACTGAAACATCTAAGTACCTGGAGGAATAGAAAGCAAAATGCGATTTCCTGAGTAGCGGCGAGCGAAACGGAAGATAGCCCAAACCAAGAGGCTTGCCTCTTGGGGTTGTAGGACACTCTATACGGAGTTACAAAGGAACGGGGTAAATGAAGCGACCTGGAAAGGTCCGTCAAAGAAGGTAAAAACCCTGTAGTTGAAATCTCGTTCCCTCTTGAGTGGATCCTGAGTACGGCGGAACACGTGAAATTCCGTCGGAATCTGGGAGGACCATCTCCCAAGGCTAAATACTACCTAGTGACCGATAGTGAACCAGTACCGTGAGGGAAAGGTGAAAAGCACCCCGGAAGGGGAGTGAAAGAGAACCTGAAACCGTGTGCTTACAAATAGTCAGAGCTCGTTAACGAGTGATGGCGTGCCTTTTGTAGAATGAACCGGCGAGTTACGATCCCGTGCAAGGTTAAGTTGAAGAGACGGAGCCGCAGCGAAAGCGAGTCTGAATAGGGCGATATAGTACGTGGTCGTAGACCCGAAACCGAGTGATCTACCCATGTCCAGGATGAAGTTCAGGTAACACTGAATGGAGGTCCGAACCCACGCACGTTGAAAAGTGCGGGGATGAGGTGTGGGTAGCGGAGAAATTCCAATCGAACTCGGAGATAGCTGGTTCTCCCCGAAATAGCTTTAGGGCTAGCCTTATGTGTTAGAGTCTTGGAGGTAGAGCACTGATTGGACTAGGGGCCCCCAACGGGTTACCGAATTCAGTCAAACTCCGAATGCCAATGACTTATCCATAGGAGTCAGACTACGAGTGATAAGATCCGTGGTCAAGAGGGAAACAGCCCAGACCGCCAGCTAAGGTCCCAAAGTATACGTTAAGTGGAAAAGGATGTGGAGTTGCTTAGACAACCAGGATGTTGGCTTAGAAGCAGCCACCATTTAAAGAGTGCGTAATAGCTCACTGGTCGAGTGACTCTGCGCCGAAAATGTAACGGGGCTAAACGTATCACCGAAGCTGCGGATTGATACCGTATGGTATCAGTGGTAGGGGAGCGTTCTAAGGGCGTTGAAGCTAGATCGTAAGGACTGGTGGAGCGCTTAGAAGTGAGAATGCCGGTATGAGTAGCGAAAGACGGGTGAGAATCCCGTCCACCGTATGCCTAAGGTTTCCTGGGGAAGGCTCGTCCTCCCAGGGTTAGTCAGGACCTAAGCCGAGGCCGAAAGGCGTAGGCGATGGACAACAGGTTGATATTCCTGTACCACCTCATTTCCGTTTGAGCGATGGAGGGACGCAGAAAGATAGGGTAAGCGCGCTGCTGGATATGCGCGTCCAAGCAATTAGGCTGATGTGTAGGCAAATCCGCACATCATAAGGCTGAGTTGTGATGGCGAGGGAAATATAGTACCGAAGTTCCTGATTCTACGCTGCCAAGAAAAGCTTCTAGCGAGGAAATAGGTGCCTGTACCGCAAACCGACACAGGTAGGCGAGGAGAGAATCCTAAGGTGAGCGAGAGAACTATGGTTAAGGAACTCGGCAAAATGACCCCGTAACTTCGGGAGAAGGGGTGCTCTTTTGGGTGTATGCCCGGGAGAGCCGCAGTGAAAAGGCCCAAGCGACTGTTTAGCAAAAACACAGGTCTCTGCGAAGCCGCAAGGCGAAGTATAGGGGCTGACGCCTGCCCGGTGCTGGAAGGTTAAGAGGAGGGGTTATCCCTTACGGGAGAAGCTCTGAATTGAAGCCCCAGTAAACGGCGGCCGTAACTATAACGGTCCTAAGGTAGCGAAATTCCTTGTCGGGTAAGTTCCGACCCGCACGAAAGGCGTAACGATTTGGGCACTG
>NZ_JBHJTJ010000128.1:0-1971 GCF_042267765.1 Gottfriedia sp. NPDC056225
GCTTAAATACTTCTTTTATTAAAAAGATACTTAAAACTCTAATTTAAATATTACGAAGATCCACCAACAGTCAATGAAACTTCAATTATCTCATTCTCAACTACTTCGTTAGAAATTAACTTCAATAAATTTGTAGCGGCTAATGAACCCCAGTCAAAAGTTGAATATGATATGGTACTTAATCTTGGTGATACATATTGCGCTAATTCAATATTATCAAATCCTACGATAAATACATCTTTGCCTACTTGGTAATCTGTATCTTGAAGATAGTTATAGATTCCTACTGCCATCTCATCATTTAAACAAAAGATTGCACTTGGCTCGTTATAATTTGTAAAAATTTGTTTCGCTGCTTGTTCACCAGAATCCTTCATGAAATTTCCAGCGATTTCAATAAACTCAATATCTTGATAGTTAGATAATTCTTCTCTTACACCTTCCATACGTTTTGTTGAATCGTATGAACCTTCTGGACCTGTTAATGCATATACTTTTTTTACATCGTTTTTAAGAAGTTCTTTTATAGCTAATTGTGCACCACTTTTATTATTTATTAAGACACCTTTAATATTTTTGTGTTGTAATTCTCGATCCATCACGACCATTTTATAATTTTTTTCTGCATAATCTAAAAGCTCTTTATCTGAAAACGCCTGATCTAATATAATTCCACCATCTATTACTTTTTCAAGTAATAATCGATGTGATTGTACGCCAGAACATGCTATTAATTCATAGCCTTTATCGTTTAATGCTTGTCTCATTCCTCTTAATAGGGGCCCGTAAAAATATCCACCATAATCAGCTAAAAATACCCCAATAATTTTTGTTTCTTTAACCTTTAACATTCTTGCAGCTGCATTTGGAACATATCCTAATCTATTTGCAATCTTTAAAATTCTGCTTCGTGTTTCTTCAGTTACCTTTGGGCTACCATTTAACGCATATGATACTGTTGAAATGGAAACTCCAGCTTCTTTGGCAATATCTTTTATTCCTGCCATCCCATATCCTCCATTCTATTGATACCAAAAAGCCAATTTCGTCTTTATTGTTTCGTTTATTACGATTCATTTAAATATTGTTTATATTATTATGCTTAAATTAATATTATCAAAATTAAGTAAACTTTTCCTACTTTTTTTCATTCTTTTTACCTATACTTTGAATGGTATATTTTTACTCACAAAAGGTGAGCACAGAAGTGTTTTTGACTTCTTTTGCCACCTTTTAATTCACTTTAGCTTGTCTATTTAGTTATTATGGAGTAACTAATTTGCTATTTTTCCAGCCCAACATTTTTGATCCTTTTTTTATGTATTCGTTTTTTAAGTATAAATCCCAAATTAATCCGGTTTCATAGTTTTCAATCATTAGTAATGTTGCACCTTTATCCTTTGCATAATCTTGATATTGTACTGATCCTTGTGATGCGAAATTGAATAAGTCCCACACATTTGTATCGTCTTTATCAACAATTTTCACTCCAATTTTAGCTTCCCAACGGGCTGGAATATATCCCGGTAATGTTTTCATTGAATCAACTAATGCATTATTTAAATGATTGTAAATATCTTGAATTCCAGGAATGCTATAGATTTCCCAGTACTTATCCAATAATTCTTTGTCAGAAGAAATAGGTAAAGTTGTTAAATCTGGTCCATTTTTTACACTTAAATTCATACGTTCTTTGAAGCCTTCTTTACCATATGACATAAGCTTTGCAAAATCATACGCTTCCTTAGGATGCTTCGTATTTTTAGAAATCCCTAAAAAGTCATTAACAATCGCAGATCTTCCGCCTGCAATTCCGATATAACCCCAATCAAAGTTTGATTTTTCATAAAATTACGAATATTATATTTGGACTGCTATTCCGGTTCGTGTATTTAATAATAATTTTTACTAAATATTGATTTTCAAATAAAAAAGAGGCTGTCTAATCAATTAGACAACCTTCAGGAATTT
>NZ_JBHJTJ010000129.1:0-1949 GCF_042267765.1 Gottfriedia sp. NPDC056225
AAATAAGTTCGTAATTGAGTTCAATCTTCGAATTAAATTTTAAAAAATCTTTTATTCTTATTAAAATACCATGATTTACCTTTTTACTTTTTAAATACGTTAATAAATTATCTAAAGAATTTTTAAAGATGAATACATTATTGTTAATCATAAAATTTAATCTATAATTAAATACATTGGGTAACTTATTTATTCGTGAATTATTTAATGAATACATATTTGTAGTTGAGTATTCCGTAACAAATGTATATTTTTTATTACTTGATGTACTCTCTTTGAACATGACAGTCACGCTCATCTACCTCCATCATTGATGCTATGCAATTTCCACATGTATTGTAATGTATACAATCACCACAAATTTTTTTACTCGGAGTAGGATATTCAATAATTCTTTTGAGATTGTTAATATTTAAAATCTCTAGCATATCAGATTCATTTACATCACCTAATATAATATTTTGAATAGCTGGACAAGGTGTTACTTTACCATTGGACAAAATATGAATTAATTGGTACCCAGCTCCGCATTTATTAGGATGTTCAATAGAATCCATAATCTTATTTATTTTTCTTTCACAAATATCCAGTCCGACATAAAAATCATCAGTTGAATATTTTTGGTGATAATCTCCTAAAATATCTGTAAATTCTCTTGCTAATTCTACTGGAATATTATTTTTTTTAGCTCTACCTGCGATAGATGTTAGCCCAATACTTATCCCTACGCATTTAATACTTTTACACAACTGAATTAAATCTATTAAATCATCTTTATTATGATCATTCATTGTATAGGAAATTGATACTGGAATATTTTTATTAGTCAATCTTTTAATGTTATTAATTGTATTTTTAAAAGCTCCTCGAACCCCTCTAATATAATCATGATTTTTTTCGATACCATCTAAACTTATTTGGATCCCTATATTCGGATAATTACTTATTAGTAAAAGTAATTCTTCTCTTAGAATCATTCCATTCGTTGCTATGGTACATGAGCGAGCATTTTCACCTAATAATTTTATTAATTTTTCAACATTACTTTTCAACAATGGTTCACCACCTGTAATAAAAAAAGTTGATGCACCAATATCCACAAATGTCTTTGCTATTTCAACAAATTTATCAATATTAATTTCATTTTCTCTGGCTTTCCCAGATTCATTAAAACAGTGAAGACATTTTAATTGACACCTATTAGTTAATTCCATTGATATACTAATTGGTACTACAAGATCACCATCTCCTATCACATTTAAATCTACTTCATTAGGAAAATTAATTTCTTCAACTATTTTATCGGCAATATATTCTTGAAGAAATGAACGGACACTCTCTTGTTTTTCTAAACTAATTTCTCCATAGTCCTCATTTATTTTCTTTAAAATATCGTTAAAACTATTTATACCATTACACATTTTCAAAATATAAAGCCCTGAATGATTACAATTTTTTGTTAGTATTTTTTTGTCTTTGACCATTAAAATAGAGGCACCTTTAAAATTTTCTACTATTTTAACTTTTGGGTTAATCAATAAAAACATTTATTTTTTTCTCCTTTCAAAAAATGTATGACAATAAGGACATCCAAATATGTATGTCCTTATTGTTTTACTGTGCTTAAACAGCAAGTAGATATTGATTCCAACAAGCAGTTACTACCCTTACTTTAAATGGGGTAATCAAACATGCAGCAATTTGAGAATTAGTTGTAACGGGAACATCGAATCGCATCAAATTCACCTCCTTTCCAATTCAAAGAACTTTCAAATTTAATTGTGAAAATTACTAAGCTATCTCTTAATAATTTTTTAGATGTAAAACCTAGCAATCCACTTAGTAAAACAATTAGTAAAAACATAGCTATGTTTTATTCTTGTTTATTGCTGATAATGTACATAGATATAGTCTCCTGGATTTTTTCAGTAAACGTTTACATAATTATG
>NZ_JBHJTJ010000130.1:0-1825 GCF_042267765.1 Gottfriedia sp. NPDC056225
GAGTGAAAGACATTATCACCGGTTAGCGATAACCGAAAAAATCTTAAAGATGACTTGCGAGTCATGTTTAAGATATTGCTCTTTAACAATCTGGAACAAGCTGAAAATTGAAACATGACGGCTGAAATTTATCCCTCCGTAGATGTACTGGGATGAAGAGTAACCTGTCATAGAGTCTCTCAAATGTTTGCAGCACGAACGATGGAAACATCTTCGGGTTGTGAGGTTAAGTGACTAAGCGTATACGGTGGATGCCTAGGCAGTCAGAGGCGATGAAGGGCGTGCTAATCTGCGAAAAGCGTCGGTAAGGTGATATGAACCGTTATAACCGGCGATACCCGAATGGGGAAACCCAGTGTGTTTCGACACACTATCATGTCATGAATACATAGTGGCATGAGGCGAACCGGGGGAACTGAAACATCTAAGTACCCCGAGGAAAAGAAATCAACCGAGATTCCCCCAGTAGCGGCGAGCGAACGGGGAGGAGCCCAGAACCTGAATCGGCTTGTGTGTTAGTGGAAGCGTCTGGAAAGTCGCGCAGCAAAGGGTGATAGCCCCGTACACTAAAATGCACAGGTCGTGAGTTCGATGAGTAGGGCGGGACACGTGACATCCTGTCTGAATATGGGGGGACCATCCTCCAAGGCTAAATACTCCTGACTGACCGATAGTGAACCAGTACCGTGAGGGAAAGGCGAAAAGAACCCCGGCGAGGGGAGTGAAATAGAACCTGAAACCGTGTACGTACAAGCAGTGGGAGCACCTTCGTGGTGTGACTGCGTACCTTTTGTATAATGGGTCAGCGACTTATATTTTGTAGCAAGGTTAACCGTATAGGGGAGCCGTAGGGAAACCGAGTCTTAACTGGGCGATTAGTTGCAAGGTATAGACCCGAAACCCGGTGATCTAGCCATGGGCAGGTTGAAGGTTGGGTAACACTAACTGGAGGACCGAACCGACTAATGTTGAAAAATTAGCGGATGACTTGTGGCTGGGGGTGAAAGGCCAATCAAACCGGGAGATAGCTGGTTCTCCCCGAAAGCTATTTAGGTAGCGCCTCGTGAACTCATCTTCGGGGGTAGAGCACTGTTTCGGCTAGGGGGCCATCCCGGCTTACCAAACCGATGCAAACTCCGAATACCGAAGAGTGTTATCACGGGAGACACACGGCGGGTGCTAACGTCCGTCGTGAAGAGGGAAACAACCCAGACCGCCAGCTAAGGTCCCAAAGTCATGGTTAAGTGGGAAACGATGTGGGAAGGCATAGACAGCCAGGATGTTGGCTTAGAAGCAGCCATCATTTAAAGAAAGCGTAATAGCTCACTGGTCGAGTCGGCCTGCGCGGAAGATGTAACGGGGCTAAACCATGCACCGAAGCTGCGGCAGCGACGCTTAGGCGTTGTTGGGTAGGGGAGCGTTCTGTAAGCCGTTGAAGGTGGCCTGTGAGGGTTGCTGGAGGTATCAGAAGTGCGAATGCTGACATAAGTAACGATAAAGCGGGTGAAAAGCCCGCTCGCCGGAAGACCAAGGGTTCCTGTCCAACGTTAATCGGGGCAGGGTGAGTCGACCCCTAAGGCGAGGCTGAAAAGCGTAGTCGATGGGAAACAGGTTAATATTCCTGTACTTGGTGTTACTGCGAAGGGGGGACGGAGAAGGCTAGGCTAGCCGGGCGACGGTTGTCCCGGTTTAAGCGTGTAGGGGGTGTGACCTGGTAAATCCGGTTGCATACTAACCCTGAGGCGTGATGACGATGCACTACGGTGCAGAAGTAGTTGATGCCCTGCTTCCAGGAAAATCCTCTAAGCATCAGGTAACATTAAAT
>NZ_JBHJTJ010000131.1:0-1745 GCF_042267765.1 Gottfriedia sp. NPDC056225
GTTAAGTATTATCGAATTTCAATTTATAGAGCGAATGGATGTAATTCTATTATCATTACTATTTATGGTAATTTCAAAAACATGGGTTACTTATTTTTGGGCAGGATTGGACGGTTTTTTTGTGTTATATAAAATAAAAAGATTTCCACTTTTTGTTATAACTTTTTTTAGCATAATCTTCATTTGTACGTATCTATTCATTCCGTCCTTTAAATTAATTCATTTTCAATTAAAAATCCTTTCTTATATGGGACTTATCGTTATTTTAGGATTACCTCTACTTTTATGGATAGGTGGAATAGTAAAAAAAGATAAGTTTAGGGTGACAACAAAGTGAAAAAGATTGCCAAATGTTTGTTAATTGTTATGTTATTAATTGGTTTAACAGGCTGTAAAGATAAAATTAATATTGAAGACATTACAATGGCACTTTTATATGGAATCGATATAGACGAGCAAGGTGAAGTTAATGTTTATATGGCAAGCCCTGTTTTTAGTAAAGAAGCGAATGAAAAAAATGAACAATTTAAGGTGAAAAGTTTGTCAATAAAAGAAGCTAGTGATTTTATAGATTCAAGAGCAACAGGAATTACAGCAGGGGGAAAAGTACAAACTGTATTAATTGGTAGAAAAATAATTAATTATAAAGACTGGTTTTCTATTTTAGATGTATTTTACCGTGATCCAAAGATGCGTCTTAATGCTGATATCGTATTTGTTAATGGTCAAGTTTCAGATGTAATTGAATTTAGTCCAAAAAATAAGCCAAGATTATCAATATTTATTCCTCAATTAATAAAAACAGCTAATTTTAGAAATGTCTCCGTGCGAACATCATTGAGAAATTATTACAGTATGAATTTAGAAAAAGGAATTACACCTTTTGCACCGGAAGTAACTTTAAAAGATAATATTTTGGAAATCAGTGGAACTACATTATTAAACAATCAAAACCAATATCGTAGGACTCTATCATTAAAGGAAACATTACTATTAAAAATTTTACGAGCTAATACAGAAGGTCAATTTTCTATGTGGTTAAAAGCGAAACAACATAAAAAAAATGAAAATACTATATCTAAAGAAAAAATAAGTTTTTATATAATGGATATTAAGAGAAATATAAAAAAGAAATATAAGGA
This sequence comes from Gottfriedia sp. NPDC056225, assembly GCF_042267765.1. Lineage (NCBI taxonomy): Bacteria > Bacillati > Bacillota > Bacilli > Caryophanales > Bacillaceae > Gottfriedia > Gottfriedia sp. NPDC056225. The sequence goes on from NZ_JBHJTJ010000131.1 coordinate 1,143, forward strand.
TGGTAAATATGAATTTAATATAAACCTTAAATTACCGGTAGCAATAACTGAATCTCCAATAAAGTTAAATGACAATTCGCAAGGAAAATTAAAAAAAGAAATAGAAAAAGAATTACAAATAGAACTAAATAATTTTGTTAAATCCCTTCAAAATGACAAGTTGGATCCAATTGGCCTAGGTCTTTTTGCAAGATCATTTAAATACTCAGAGTGGAAAAAAGTAGAAGATAATTGGGTTGGTGCATTTCAACAATCAAAAATTAAGGTTAATGTTAAGGTTATTGTGGTTGATAAAGGGATATCAATGTAAGTATTTAATGAAAACATTCTTTGTTAAGAAGTTGAAATTAGAATTATGTAAAAGAGGAGCTTTTATCTGCTTACAAATGCCCTTTGGAGAAGATATTAAGTTAACGTTTAATCTTATAAAGAAGATGATTTCTGTATTCTACAGGTTTCATCTTTTTTATATTAAACTGATTAGAAATAAAACCTTTTCTCTTATGTTTAGCTAAATTAATTTGCTCAGTTTCTAAAGTCATTATTTTATTTGAAGTAAAAACAATTTCTTAATTTAAATATCTTTAATATTTTATTTTCAAA
>NZ_JBHJTJ010000132.1:0-1660 GCF_042267765.1 Gottfriedia sp. NPDC056225
GTCTCCCTTATTAAAATTTATTATCGTAGAGTAATTAAGTAATTTATTTACTTTTATATATTTAATCCCTTCTTGTAAAACTCTTTTTGTAGTAATATTAGCTATTTTTTCAAAACCAATAGATGCATTAGAATTAATATCCGTTTTACTTGTTAGATTTGTTACATCTCCATTCGAATTAATAAAATGAAAACAATCATCCTCATCAAGTATTCTACAATCTTCTCTTTCACTAAAATATTGAAGAATAATATTAAATAGCAAGATTATTTCATTATGTTCAAGTTTAATATAGTCATATTCAGTAAATGGTTGTGAATTTATTACATTTTGATAGTTATTCAATATATTCTGGACATCTTTTTTAACTAGTACTTCAAGCTTCTTATTAGACATTTCACCACAAAAGGAATTTTGAATACTTTCCCATTCTCCATTCTCTAATGGGAAAAACATGATTATTGAAGTGGATAATACTTGAAATTCATTTTGATTTGGTAAAAATGAACATTTTAACTCTAGATTAATTTCATATTCACTAATGTATTGATTGAAAGCATTTGAGATTGTATTAAAATAATTTTCAATCTTTTGATTGATACTGTTATGTGTCTCTTCAACTATAAATACATCTTCACAAATAATAGTTGAAGATATTCTGTGCTTTTTATATACACTACTTATACTTAGATTCTCATTTTTATTAAACATATTTCACCAATCCGTTGTTATATAGATTTAAATACATTTAATTAACCTACACTACTTTTAATTAAGATTGATGGAACAGTGTACTCTACTTTAACAACTGCTCCCTTCTTGCCACATAAATTATAAAAACGTTTTAAAGTGTTATCCAACAATATTCTTTTTTTTGCTAGTTCATTAATGTTAAAGTATAAAATTAAAGGTTCAACTGGTAAATTCCGTTTTCCATTTTCAATTAGAAATGCAATTTCAACTTCAACAATAAAGTCACCTGTAAATGTATTAACTTCTCCTAAATTTATTTTTTCAATATATAAACCTTTATGTGTTTTAGATATTAACTCTTCAAATTTTTGGCTCCCAGAACATATATACATATGTTGCATTCTAGGATATATTGACTCTACATTGTTTCCTTGAATTGAATTTCCAGATTGTTCTTGATTGTATAGATATCTAGAAGTTACACAATTCATTAATTTGTTTATCCTACCATTTTTCAGTAATTCGAGGTCAGAAATTATTTCATTCCCCAAATCGTCATATCTTCCATCTAGATTAAAATTTTCATATACCGTTAAATGCTCATTAAATATAACATCATACTTGTCAGATATTGGCGATTTATAGTAATGGTCAGCTTCAAGCATATGACCTATAAATTCATGGAAGAATATTCCTGTAGTACAATTATTAAAATATAGATCATAGTCATCAATGCATTCTATATCTATGTTAATTTTACTTGCTAAAGAAAATTTAATTTCGTCTTCAATTCTATTGAAAACATCTAATAAATTACTATTTTTAATATTTTTCATAACAAAATAATCACTTAAAATCACGTTTTTAGTAGAATTAACAATATTATATGAAAAGACATAGTATCTTTCTTTTTCAGAATAAATGATTTGGTCTTCACAAATTACTATTTTTCTCTTTTCTTTTAGTT
>NZ_JBHJTJ010000133.1:0-1659 GCF_042267765.1 Gottfriedia sp. NPDC056225
GTTACCAATAACTAAAATTGTTAAACCAGCTACTAATACCTTTATTTCTTGAGGGTTCTTCAAGTTTACCTTCCTAATGCCTAACTCTTTATTTTTTGATTTAGAAAAAAACTTCCAAATAGCTAAAAGAATAAAAAATATGAAACTAAAAACGATTAATTGAATAAAAATATTCATCTCACTTTTTCTCCTTTATTGTTAAAAATAGACTCTGATAATAAAACATTACCAGAACCTAGCACCACTTTCTTAAGTAAATCATCCCGATTATTATTAAAGATTTCTTATTAAACTATCCTACTATTTAGAGCAATAAAAAAATCGACCATCACAGCCGATCTTGTTGTTAAACTAATGCATCAGTTAGTTGTATAAGATTTTCATTTCTTTAATTCGATGTTGCTTAATAAAGTTGGAATAGCACGATTAATATAATTAACTAACTGTTTCATTTGCTCAAAAAAATGTTCATTGTCAGGTTCGCCAATATTCACTGCTGTTTGTAGACCATTATATACCTCGTTAAATAAATGAATATCACGATTATACTGTTGCTTGATAAATTCTTTATGTAATTCACTCATACCAATAATAAGATCGAACTTATCAAAGCAAGATTCATCAAATTGTAATCGATTGAACCCAGTAGTATCAATTCCCATCTCATTCATTACATTAAAATGAATTGTAGAGTATTTACTAATATCGCTATTAGCCCTAATACCCGCAGATGCCACTTTAACTGATGTGTTATTCGTTTTTTCTAGATGATCTTTCATACAAAATTCAGCAATTACGCTCCTAGTAAAATTATCGGTACAAACAAATAGAATGTTCATTGTTGCTCCCCTCCATAAAACCTTAATACCCCTTTATTTATCAAAAAAATTTATTTTTATTATATCATTCCTTATGCAACTAAACTGCCATTTACTTCAATAAAAAAACGATCTGCAAGCAACTCGTTTTCTTCAACTAATGCAACAGTTAGTTGTATAACTCTTATTTTTTAATCAAGAATACCTTTAAGGGGTGAATTTGATGAAAAAATTTTTGGTTTTATCTATTTTGATGGTTTATTTAAATTATAGTACATTATCCGTCAGTGCAGAAAAACGTCATAAACACGATTCACAGGGTATGGAACAGTTTTTTGACAATTTTATGTTGGAACAATTTCAAGATGAAATTGTTCAAGCACTAAAAGAATTTTATAAAAACGATTCAATAAGCTATGTATACAATTGGTGGGATAAAAGCTATGACGTTGTAGAGATAGAAGGTTTTAGACCAAATAGAAACTTAAGTCATCGGTATATAGTTCGATTTACAGTTTTAACTTATGAAAATAAGGTGAAAGGAAAGCGACTTGGACAAGATACAGTAACGTTCGGAGTGTCTCCTCTTCTTTTTAATAAGGAAATGAGTAAAAGAAACTTAGCTGCTTCAAAGGTGAAGTTCTTATCAATTAAGCATTCCAAACCTCCAAAATAAAATACCAATTGAAAAAAGGATCTAATTAGAGCAAAAGATCCTTTTTTGCTGCTTATGTAACTAAAGCATCAGTTCGTATTATAAGGTCAACCAGTTAAATTTTCTGGTTGACCATTTTTTATATGGTTTTATGATTAAAGTAGTCGGGGCAGAACGAAGCATCAG
>NZ_JBHJTJ010000134.1:0-1539 GCF_042267765.1 Gottfriedia sp. NPDC056225
GTATATTACGGTATATGAAATTTCTATTGTTTATATTCTTTTTTGGTTATTAATACGGTAAATGAAATTTCCTCAAAATAAAAAACGTCGATTTTTTAACCGACGTTTTAAAGATTAAAATTCAACTTTATCGAAATGATAACAATTCGTTAAATAAGAATCTTTTGAATTTACGACAATTTTTTGGCAATAATCTTCTAAAACTTTTGTAGCTGCAACAAATTTACCCATTGCAAACGTACCTTTTCTATACTTATCAGATTGCACTCTAGAACTATCAAATCGATAATAAATTAATTTTCCATTAAATTGATATTCGGTAATTACGGGATCACCTTTCGTTGTAAATTCGACAAATCGAATAAAGTCTGGCTTTTTATTTTTTACATTGTTAACAAATCGTTTAATCTGTGCATTTTGATTTGTATTTTTTCCTTTAACAATTACATCTCCATTTTTTAGTGCATCTTTTTTACTATAAGCAACTGGAATCTTGTTCGTTTCCTTCTCACCATAATTTTCAATTTCTTTCTTTAACATCTCTTTTGACAAAACACTTGCCTCTGCTTCCAAAATATGATTGAAGGGTAAGCTAATAAATGTGAATACTATTACCGTAATAAAAAATTTAAACATTTGAAACCTCCAATATTTATAATAATACTGGTTAGTTTTTCCATTATAATACTTAATATACAAAGCTGAACATGATTAAGAGGCCACCTTAATAGTCAGTGTATTTGACTAATAAGTGGCCTCTATTTATTTCGAGGAGTATTGTTGATCTACTGGTATTTGAGTAGTGTTTTTAAACCTCTATTTTTAGATATTAAGAAGACTTCTTTACCTACACTTGGACTTTTTTAAGAAGAGTATGAGCTATTAGAACTAGAATGTGAATGTCTACGATGATATCGTCTAGAAGATGAAGAATGTTTATAAAAATCTTTTGATGAAGAGTGATGATGTCGTTTTTTATGCTTACGGTGACGTCGGTTAGAACTAGAGCCAAATAAGGACCTAAAAAAACCTAATTGATGTGTATCAATCTCAAACGAAAATCGACCTACATCAACAATTCGAATTTCACCATTATTTGTTAACATTAAATTGTGATTATGTAAATCAAATGCATATAATCCTACTTTTTGAGCATCAATAACAGCTTGATTAATCTCTTTTTCAAACTGTTTTTGTATAGTTTTGTCATGCCCAACTAAGTCATACAAAGTCTCTCCAATTACCCGATCACTTACCATATAGTCATTTGTAAAGGCATGGACTTTAGGATAATAAATGCTTTTCTCAAGTAGATGTAGTTTTATCCCATCATCACGACTTTTTCCATCTGCTTTAAATACTTTAATAACGTACTGATTTCTTGAGTATACATCTCCATCTTTTCCACTTGCTAAGTAATCAAAGTAATCCGTATGTTCACCATATAAAGAAAAATTGTTAATTTCCTCTAACAGCGATTGTTTCATTTTTAATCCCCTTTCAAGTTGCACATCTTATCTACAAGTTAAGCAATTAAAT
>NZ_JBHJTJ010000135.1:0-1520 GCF_042267765.1 Gottfriedia sp. NPDC056225
ACTTTGGAAACATTATTTGAGTTAACGACTCCACCTTACTTTTAGTATCTCGCAATGAATCTTCCGACCGCCGTTGTGTTGAAGTTCTATTGCGCCACCGGGGTATAAATCACTTTCGTTTAACTCAATTAAAAGCTCGTTCTTGTGAGCATCCTCTAAATAAAGGTAATAACACCCACCATAAAGGTTCTGCGTATCTGGCACGGCAACAAAAGATTTCTTTCCGAACAGTAAAACAGCCTCTTTTTCTCCATGCTCTGTTAGCAATAATCGAAATTCTTGTCCATCAGGCGCGATCCCCCATATACGCAAGATCGGCGCTCTATGTGGCTTATACCAAAATTGATAGTAAAGACCTGCCACTACAACCAGTGAAATTAATAAGGCCATTTCAATCCTCAAAAACAAGCAACATTCCAAAATCGTTTTTCATTCATTTTTACTGCTGGGCATGATGCCCACCTTCAATCCTCTTTTCGCATGAAAAAACGACCTAAACTTAGATGGTTAGTGACCATATCCTCTTTACCTTTAAGCAGGGAACCTATTATGAATAAAAAAACGCTGTTGGCGGCCATGATGGTCGCGTTGGTGACCTTTGCCGCTGCTGGATGTTCTTCAAACCAAGAAATAAAAACCACAGATGGTCGCACTATCGTTACAGACGGCAAACCCAAAGTTGACAGTGATACGGGGTTAGTATCCTACAAAGATGCCCATACAGGCCGAACCGAACAGATCAACCGTGACAAAATTACCAACATGAGTGAACTAGACAACTGATACGGATAAAAGGAGCTGGCTTTGAAAAAGATTTTTGTTTCAGTGTTCGCAGCGGCAGTTGCGCTTTCAGCCCTAACCGGCTGCACGCGCACAAGCTATGCCATCCACACCAACGACGGGCGTACAATTGTCAGCGACGGCAAGCCTACAGAATCAGACTCAGGCCTGCTGGGCTATAAAGACGCAAATGGTGTCAAACAGCAGATCAATAAAGCCGACGTTAAAGAAGTCTCTGAAATTCCGCATTGAGGCATCGCTCTCTCCGAAAAGGGCCGCTAATGCGGCCCTTTTCTTTATCTGCCCCAACAACAGGCAAAAAAAGCCCCCGCTGGGGGCCAAATACCTGCAGTGGCTGGATAGTACTGCATTCCTGATGAAGGAGACGAATAAGTATGGGCCGGATTTTTGCGTCTGCAGGCTCGGTCGCCACAATTTTTCCGTACCCGCCAGGCATCATGCTTTTACCATAACATCCGTTGTCTGCACCGCCGGATCGGCACTGACGGCGCAGACGGCACCTGGCACCCGAAAACCCGGCTTAAGCAACGCTACATCCTCCGTTAAGCCGGGAGATAATTTTTACCCGACTGCATAGCCATGCAGCCAGGTGAATGACGGCAGGATTCAGCCCAAAAACAGCGTGAAGGCCCCGAAAACCGGCAAATGCTTTTCCAGCCACTCCCACAGTTCTGCCGCCAGATGCAGGCAGTTAAGTACAGCTTCAATACCAATAAGCA
>NZ_JBHJTJ010000137.1:0-1378 GCF_042267765.1 Gottfriedia sp. NPDC056225
TATACAAATTTTAACTTTTATTGCAGTAAATGCCTTCGCTTTTTATCTTTTATTACTATTTATATATAAAATAACAATGTATGAATCATTTAAAGGACAAAAAAATTATTTCTTTTACTTTTTTTTCATGGAATTGCTTTTTAGTTTTATTGCATTTAACATTATTTACATTGGGTGATTTTTTATTAAAACAATTAATCTATATTTTTTATGTATAATATGCGTATTTATTCTATTTTTAATTTTAGTGGACGTACCATCTAATATAAATTCTGCTACAGTTTATAAGAATACTTCATGTAAACCAGAAAATGTTTATAAAATATTTTCCAACAATTTACTGGCTGTTATCTTTTATATAATACCAATACTAGGAGTTGGAAAAATATTATTAGACATATATATTACAGTGGGATCATTAAAAATCTACTTACTACAATATAATTTTGAAAATACATTATTTTTATTTCTTCCCCATTTTTTCTTTGAATTATATGCTATGACAATATGGGTATATATGTCATGGGTTTTATTCAGAGATATTTTTATAGAAAAAGAGTTAAATTATACTCATTATATTAGATTAATATTTTTTTCTATTGTTCTTTTAATTATATCTGCAACGATTGAAGCTACTGAGGGGTGTTTTTTTTGATTGAATTAAAAAATATTGATTTTTTCTATCAGGAAGAAAACTATATCTTTAAAGATTTTAGTTTAACCCTATTAGATAATAAAAAATACTGGTTACAAGGTAAAAACGGATCAGGAAAAACTACACTATTAAATATAATATTGGGAATAAACAAGGTCAATGAAGGGAATTGCTACTTAAATTACAATAAAAGTAAAACCCTTTTTGTTCCGTCAACCCCTTTTTACGAACCTTATATGCTTTTAGAAGATTTTCTACATTTTTACCTTAATAAGATGTTGAAAATTCCGAAGCAATTCATCAATCTTGATGAATTAATAAAACAACTAGGACTAGAGAGTAACCGACACACTTCTTGCAAGGACTTATCTAAAGGAACTAAGCAAAAAATAATCATTTCAGCTTTATTTACTGACTATCCTTGGGAATATTTGTTCTTGGATGAACCTTTTGAGCATTTAGACATGGCTACATGCGAACTGGTTAAGGACAGAATTTTCAATGTCGAATCTTTTGTGTTTATTATAAATCACAAAGAACATTTATTAAGTGGTATATCTGACATTGAGAGGTTAGTATTATGAATTCAAAACCAATGTTTTTTATGAACTTTTCTCTATTATTCGGGATCATTTTTCTATTATTTATAGAAATTAAGAATTTTTATAATATTCATTGGTCACAATCAAATATCATAATAGCTATATTTGCTATATTTTTTGT
>NZ_JBHJTJ010000138.1:0-1377 GCF_042267765.1 Gottfriedia sp. NPDC056225
ATCGATTACCGGGACTCGATTTGTGAGTCGACGGGGAAACGGGCTAGAGTTTGAAACGTCGGAACGGCCGCAGGGCCGGAAAGACAAACCCGCTGACTGGGAATCAGGCGCCGAAAGGTTCTGATAGAGTCGGAAACGCAAGACAGCAAGACAAAGAAGAAGAACGAAGGGAAGCGCCCGGAGGGCCCCGGTGATACGGGACCGAAGGAAGCGTCCGTTCCTTGAGAACTCAACAGCGTGCCAAAAGTCAACGCCAGATATGTTGATACCCCGACCTCGTCCACATTCTGTGGATTGGGTTGAGGTTCCTTTGATAGAAACACAGCGAGGACGCTGTGAACGACCGGTCTTATTCCGACCGGTTGTTCCGCTCTCGTGTGTGTGCACCCGATTACGGGTAAACATTCACGGAGAGTTTGATCCTGGCTCAGGACGAACGCTGGCGGCGTGCTTAACACATGCAAGTCGAACGATGAAGCCTTCGGGTGGATTAGTGGCGAACGGGTGAGTAACACGTGGGCAATCTGCCCTGCACTCTGGGACAAGCCCTGGAAACGGGGTCTAATACCGGATAATACTGTGCCCCTCATGGGGGATGGTTAAAAGCTCCGGCGGTGCAGGATGAGCCCGCGGCCTATCAGCTTGTTGGTGGGGTAATGGCCTACCAAGGCGACGACGGGTAGCCGGCCTGAGAGGGCGACCGGCCACACTGGGACTGAGACACGGCCCAGACTCCTACGGGAGGCAGCAGTGGGGAATATTGCACAATGGGCGAAAGCCTGATGCAGCGACGCCGCGTGAGGGATGACGGCCTTCGGGTTGTAAACCTCTTTCAGCAGGGAAGAAGCGAAAGTGACGGTACCTGCAGAAGAAGCGCCGGCTAACTACGTGCCAGCAGCCGCGGTAATACGTAGGGCGCAAGCGTTGTCCGGAATTATTGGGCGTAAAGAGCTCGTAGGCGGCTTGTCACGTCGGATGTGAAAGCCCGGGGCTTAACCCCGGGTCTGCATCCGATACGGGCAGGCTAGAGTTCGGTAGGGGAGATCGGAATTCCTGGTGTAGCGGTGAAATGCGCAGATATCAGGAGGAACACCGGTGGCGAAGGCGGATCTCTGGGCCATTACTGACGCTGAGGAGCGAAAGCGTGGGGAGCGAACAGGATTAGATACCCTGGTAGTCCACGCCGTAAACGTTGGGAACTAGGTGTTGGCGACATTCCACGTCGTCGGTGCCGCAGCTAACGCATTAAGTTCCCCGCCTGGGGAGTACGGCCGCAAGGCTAAAACTCAAAGGAATTGACGGGGGCCCGCACAAGCAGCGGAGCATGTGGCTTAATTCGACGCAACGCGAAGAACCTTACCAAGGCTTGACATCCTC
>NZ_JBHJTJ010000139.1:0-1356 GCF_042267765.1 Gottfriedia sp. NPDC056225
TTATTGACAGGTCAAATTATGTTTTTTAAAAAGAAAAGTAAATCATACCTAACTAATGAATTAATAAGTAAACCAATATCAAACACCTTTCTCCTACTAATGGGTCATATAGTCTTGGAGTAGGGGAAAATACACCACTAAATTTTACCAATATTTATTCAAGTACGGAAAAGGTTATGCATCTATCTGGTAGAAATCTTTTGTAAAGGAGAAATTAATTATGAGTTATTTTCAAAACACAAGATCCATTCTATACGTATTAGGAATGGCTGTATTGCTTTCAACTTTAACTATTTCTTTGCCACATCTTGCAGCTAACTTAGGTATCTCTACTACAGTAGCCGGCAAAGTTATAACCATTATTGATACATTTAGTACTATTACAACGATCATTAGCCTAGTTGCGATTATTGTTGGATATGGAGTTATTTCAACTGCACTTGTTATTACCGCTAAAAAAATTATTTCAAAATACGGAAAAGGTTATGCAACTACTTGGTAAAAGTAGCTAAATAGAGATATGTTAAAAGCTATTTTAAAGTTAAAAATTGAAGAGGTTAAAACTATTTTTAATAGCTTGTTAATAAAATCTGAAATAAATAAATTATTAGTTAAATACATAGGAATAGTTTTACTATTCCTATGTATTGTTCTTATTATTTGTTATCCAGTTGAGCTATTGTATATATTTAATAGATTTAATTTCTTTTTTATATCATTGGATATTAATATACTATTTTTGTTTACATTGGTGACAATGATTAGCGGGAACAAGAATATTATTTCAACCTTGCAGTATGATTTCTATAAGTTTTACGAAGATAGATATTTATTTTTGTTTTTCTATTTAAAAGAGAAAATTATGGTATTTATTTTGGGGATCATTGTCCTAATTTTTGTTTTTTTAAGTTACGTTTTCTCTTACATTTCTTTAACTAGTTTTTTTATCTCACTTGTATCTATATTACTATTTATCACATTAAACATACTTTACCTTGTATATATAAAGAAAAATAATCAAAAGAACTTTATAAAAGTTTTAAAACTCTTTTTATTATTATTTGCATTTGGTATGTTACTGATATCCATTTCTTTTAATTGGATTGGCTTAGGGCGTATACCTTTATACGCAGTGATAAATATTCCGTTGTTTTATTTATGTGCTAATCTATTTATTTACTCGGAATTAATATATGCAAATGCTAACTACAGACAACTGTTTATGCAATTCAAATATTTAAGAGTTCCTTTTATAAAGATTTATAAGAAAACAATTTTATATAGGAATACTTTCCATTATTTTATTGGTATGAATATTTTAATTATTCTTTTTTTTATAAATAAAGGATTTTATCA
>NZ_JBHJTJ010000140.1:0-684 GCF_042267765.1 Gottfriedia sp. NPDC056225
GTCTAGAGAAGTTCTTTGCTGGCGCTGGCAAGTCCATCATGGACTCAGCTACCGGCGCTGCTCAGCTTCTCTCCTCTGAGGCTGCCCCGTACCTTTTCGGACTTAGCGGGGTCGCCACTAAGGCCATAGATGAGCGCTTTGGTGTTGGTGAGTGCGCGGACCGCGAAGCCGCTGAGGCTCGTGTGCGAGATAAGCCCTTGATGGACACAGGGGCTGGCCTAGCTGGGAACATTGCCGGGCAGATTGCACAAGCTGCTGTTCCAGCAGGGCGCGGAGCATCATTAGCTGGGCGATTGGCTAGAGCAGCGCCGTACGCGGAGTCCGCTGTGAGGGGGGCTGTTTTTTCTGGTTTGCAGCCTACTGTAGGGGATGAAAGTCGGGCGGAACGTGCAGCTATCGGTGCCGCAGGCGGTGCAGCAGGCCAGGCTGTATCTGGGTTGGCAGGAACTGCCGCGCGTAGAGCGGGAGAGGCGATGCAACCAGCCATCGCAAGCTCTATTGCAACCGCGAAGCAGGCTGGGATACCGCTTCATGTTGCGCAAGTCAGCGAATCCCGATTCCTTAAAGGCTTGTCCTCCGTTCTGAATACTCTTCCATTCAGCGGGGCGTCCAGCGCGGGACGAAACCAGCAACAAGCATTCAATCGCGCCGTTTCCAATACGTTCGGCGCGGATGCACCTGTTC
>NZ_JBHJTJ010000140.1:694-1344 GCF_042267765.1 Gottfriedia sp. NPDC056225
ATGATGTGATGCGTGCCTCTCGCGATGGGATCAGCAGCGTCTATAACAACATCTTCAGCCGTAACAACGTCTCTCTCGACAGATCCGATCTAGTCCGCTTGGCGGGGATTGAGCAGACGGCAATGAAGAACATGACTGGTGATAGAGCGCAGGTAGTCAGGAATCAGCTCGATAGCATTCTCGACAACTTCGCGGACGGATCAGTCAGTGGCGCAAAGTACCAATCGCTTCGGAGCGAGCTAGCAAAAGTTAAGGGTGATCCCGCCATTGAAGGAATGGTAAAGGCCCTTCGTAGAGTTGTGGATGAGGCTGCATTCCGAAGTGTCGGAAGCGCTGATGCGAAGCTCCTGAAGCAGGCAAACTCTCAATGGGCGAATCTGCGCACAGCAGAGGACGCGCTGAAGCAGGTTGCTGGCGCCTCTGGGGATATCCGTCCATCTGCGCTGTGGCCGATGGTGAGGAGCGGATCAACCAGGGAGATGCGCGAACTGGCACGCGTCGGGCAAACCGTGCTTAAGGATCCGATCCCTAATTCCGGCACAGCTGAGCGAGTGGTTATCAACAACCTGCTCGGCCTTGGTGGCGGCGCCTACCTGGCGAGCAATGAGGAACTTCCTGCTTGGGCTCGCCTTGCAGGTGCAGGGTTGCTG
>NZ_JBHJTJ010000141.1:0-1315 GCF_042267765.1 Gottfriedia sp. NPDC056225
AGGTGTTATGCTTACATTAATCGCTATTATTATTTTAGGTTCTATCATTTGGAATTACTTTAAGTAATTTCTATTTTTATTTCTCTATTTTATGATCCCTTATGCAACTAACTGATGCATTAGTGGAAGAAAACGAGTTACTTGCAGCTCGTTTTTTTATTGAAGTAAATGGCAGTTTAGTTCAATAAGGAATGATACAATTATTCATATACTAAGGGGTGGTGTTTAACTTGGATTGGAAATCCTTCTTTATAAAAGACGTCAATAAATTTAACAAATTAAAGAATATTCAAGAGGATATCTTTTTATTAGACAAAGAGTTCCCTAATCAAGTATTTCAAAAAGAGTTTAGTAATTACCGCTTTGAACAGTTCGATAATTTAATGAGTGAAGAATTTTGGACAACAATACGTAGATTAGCCGAATGGTCGAAAGATGAGTATGTAATTTTTGCAGTTTTATCACCTCACCCAAAAGACTATTATTATAAGGAATTCGGTTATTTTAATTGGTTAGAGCTGCCTATTAATCTTACTGGTGATGATTATTTAGACATATTAAACGAAGGTCCACAAAATTATGAAGCTGATGCAATCATAAATAATTCGTTTATTATTACGTTATTCTCTCCCTCAAAAAAATGGGGAATATGGGCTGATAGGGATTATGAGATAACCGTTATTGCTTTTAACGATAATGATTTAAACATTGATGTAGTGCTAGATACAAAAGTATGGCTTTCAGCTGAAAATGAAGTAGTACAAGAATGGATGAGTTATACTTTTAGACCAGATTTTAAAGTTCCACATTCTATTTCAAATAAGTTAATAATGAATTACGCAAAAAACAGATAAAATCAACTTGAATTTAAAAGGTTCTTATGCAACTAACGCATGCGATAGTTGAAGATTACGAGTTGCTTGCTGCTCGTTTTTTTATTCGAGTAAATGGCAGGATAGTTGAACAAGAATGTAGAAACTTACATTAAAAAATACTAAGAAATAGGGGATTAACTAAATGAAAAACTTTGGGATAATATGTGTATTTATGGGAGTTATTATGATGGTTTTAGCTGGGTTAGAAAAGATACTTATTTCCTTATCTTTTAATGGTAATGGTAACGGTATTGATATGACCACTATTAAAAATTTAACACCTTCATATTTATGGAATATTACAAACTTCACCTTCTGGTTTGGATTATTATTTTTCATTATTGGTTTAAGTGTATTTTTCGAAGTCTCAAAATATTTTAAAGTGGAAAATTAATTTTATTATAATTCCTTATGTAACTAACGCATGCATTAGTTGAACA
>NZ_JBHJTJ010000142.1:0-1310 GCF_042267765.1 Gottfriedia sp. NPDC056225
TGATATTATCCCTTTATAGTAGACACGGGAAAAAGCCTATCCCTTATAATGGATAGGTAATCTACTATAGGGGGATTTATTATGCCTTTAAAAGGGACTAAATTTAAGAAATATTCGATTGAATTCAAGCTTAAGGCAGTAAAACGTTATGAAGATGGATTTGGCAGTTATGTTTCGATTTCGGAAGAACTAGGTCTACGAAGTTCTACCCAGCTTAAAGAGTGGGTAAAAAAGTATAGAAATGGTGAGTTATTTGATGATCAAAGAGGAAAATCTAAAGCTAATAATCCATTTGCAGATTTTACTAAAACTGAATTTAGCTCAATTGAGGAAGAAAATAAATATTTAAAAGCGCAGATAGAATACTTAAAAAAGCTCTATCCAAATATACTCGAGGAGGGATAATTCCAAAGGGAGTTCGATTTGAAATAATTAATGAGATGAAAGCACGTTACCCAATAACGATGCTTATTCGAATCGCAAAAGTTTCAAGAGCTGGTTTCTATAAATGGAAAAAATTGATTGTTTATAAATTAAGGAGAACTAATCTTGAGGACGCGGTTAAATCCCATATTCAAGCCATTCATACAATTCGACCATATTACGGATATCCTAGAATTACTGACCGTTTAAGAGATGAAGGGTTAATTATTAACCACAAAAAGGTGTATCGAATAATGAAGGAATTAGACATTAAATCGGTCATACGTAAGAAAAGAAAATATTTTGGTGTAGAACCATCTAATATTTATCCTAATCTATTAAATCGCCAATTTAAACAAGACTTACCAAACGTTGCATTTGCGACAGATATCACGTATATCAAAGTAGGGAATAAATTCTATTATCTATCAGTTGTACAAGATCTTTATAATAATGAAATCCTGTCTTGGAAGTGTTCAGAGCGAAATGATCTTAAACTAGTCCTAGAAACAATTAAAGACTTATGTAAAAAAAGAAACGTGCATGGAAGTATCCTGCATTCAGATCAGGGATTCCAGTACACGACTCCAAAATACAACCAGTTCCTAGAAAAGAATAATTTATTAGGCAGCCACTCTCGCAAAGGAAACTGCCTAGACAACGCATGCGTTGAATCGTTCTTCTCACACTTCAAATGTGAATTGGTGTATCTATCTAATTTTAATTCAGAACAGGCACTTATTCAAGCAATTGAAGAGTATATTCATTTCTATAATAATGAACGTACACAAAAACGATTAAACCGTTGTTCCCCTGTAAAATACAGGTTAACAACGGCTGCTTAGAAAGTCTTTTTTATGTGTGTCTACTTGACAGGGTTAAGACCA
>NZ_JBHJTJ010000143.1:0-1310 GCF_042267765.1 Gottfriedia sp. NPDC056225
CGGCGAACCGCTGGTTTACGGCAAGAGCGTCACCGACGGCTGCATCGGCTGGCAGGATACCGAAACCGTGCTGCGCGATCTGGCGGCGGCGGTGAAAGCGCGCCGCGGTTAATCGCGTAAAGAAGGGCTCGCCAGCGGGCCCTTTTCTATTTATCTTGACCCGTCCTGAATAGCGTTGACACATTTTACTCACGCACAGAGGAAAATGTGATGAACCAGTATATTAAACGCACACAACGCGATTACTCTCTATCCTTTAAACTGGCTGTCGTCGAACAGGTCGAAAAAGGCGAGATGACATACCGCCAGGCGCAAGATCGCTACGGTATCCAAGGCAGCCAGACTGTCATGAACTGGCTGCGCAAATACGGTCAACTTGACTGGCGAACTTCTCCTTCCACCAGAACGTGCGGAGACAACATGCCCAAACTCCCCCTGACGCCCGAACAGCGTATTAAAGAACTTGAGCAGCAACTGGCTGAATCTGAAGTCAAAGCCCAGTTCTTCGAAGCTGTCGTCAAAGTGATGAACACCGACGTTGGCGCCACGCTGACAAAAAAGCAGCTAACCGCCTTATCGCGCAAACACAAGTACCGGGACTCACAGTAACGCGGGCCTGCCGATGGATGGGCATCAGCCGACAAGCGTGGTATCAGTCCCTGCAGCGTGAAGCAGGCAAAGAGGAGCAGGCCCGGCATCTCGTCGAACAGGTGACGGCCATCCGCTTGCACCAACCCCGACTGGGGACACGTAAGCTGCATCACCTGTTGCGGCAACACCCCGAACCGGCGTTGCATGTGGGCCGTGACCGGTTGTTCAGTATCCTGCGCTGCGCGCGGTTACTGGTGATGCCTAAACGGGCGTATCACAAGACGACGCACAGCCATCATCGTTTTTATCGCCATCCCAACCTGCTAAAAGCGGGAGACAATCAAGTAATAGCCAGCCGTCCGGAACAGGTATGGGTGGCGGATATCACCTACCTGCCGCTGAGAACGGGGACGGCGTATGTCAGCCTGGTAACGGATGCCTGGTCGAGAAAAATCGTGGGATATCACGTGCATGACAGTCTGCATACCCGGCATGTCGCCTGCGCGTTCAAAATGGCACTGGCCGGCAGACGCACGGCGTTGCCGTTGGTGCATCACTCGGACAGGGGTATCCAGTACTGCTCGCAGGAATATCAGGCGTTACATCAGCAGTATGGCGTCATCTGCTCGATGACGGACGGGTATGACTGTTATCAGAACGCGCTGGCGGAACGGATAAACGGGATACTCAAAACGGAATACCTGCTCGGCAGGCCAGAA
>NZ_JBHJTJ010000144.1:0-1288 GCF_042267765.1 Gottfriedia sp. NPDC056225
CTGCGTAAGTTTAATATAATTAGTTTTAAAATTAGTTAAGTTAGAAAGGGCGCACGGTGGATGCCTTGGCACTAGGAGTCGATGAAGGACGTGGGAGGCCACGATAGTCCCCGGGGAGCTGTCAACCAAGCTTTGATCCGGGGGTGTCCGAATGGGGAAACCCGGCAGTCGTCATGGGCTGTCACCCGCTGCTGAACACATAGGCAGTGTGGAGGGAACGAGGGGAAGTGAAACATCTCAGTACCCTCAGGAAGAGAAAACAACCGTGATTCCGGGAGTAGTGGCGAGCGAAACCGGATGAGGCCAAACCGTATGCGTGTGATACCCGGCAGGGGTTGCGCATGCGGGGTTGTGGGAATGAGCTTCAGTCGTCTGCCGGCGGCTGGGCGAGTCAGAAACCGTTGATGTAGGCGAAGGACATGCGAAAGGTCCGGCGTAGAGGGTAAGACCCCCGTAGTCGAAACATCAGCGGCTCGTTTGAGAGACACCCAAGTAGCACGGGGCCCGAGAAATCCCGTGTGAATCTGGCGGGACCACCCGCTAAGCCTAAATATTCCCTGGTGACCGATAGCGGATAGTACCGTGAGGGAATGGTGAAAAGTACCGCGGGAGCGGAGTGAAATAGTACCTGAAACCGTGTGCCTACAAGCCGTGGGAGCGTCGCTGGCAGCACTTGTGCTGTCAGTCGTGACTGCGTGCCTTTTGAAGAATGAGCCTGCGAGTTTGCGGTGTGTTGCGAGGTTAACCCGTGTGGGGAAGCCGTAGCGAAAGCGAGTCCGAACAGGGCGATATAGTAGCGCGCTCAAGACCCGAAGCGGAGTGATCTAGCCATGGGCAGGTTGAAGCGGCTGTAAGAGGTCGTGGAGGACCGAACCCACCAGGGTTGAAAACCTGGGGGATGACCTGTGGTTAGGGGTGAAAGGCCAATCAAACTCCGTGATAGCTGGTTCTCCCCGAAATGCATTTAGGTGCAGCGTCGTGTGTTTCTTGCCGGAGGTAGAGCACTGGATAGGCGATGGGCCCTACCGGGTTACTGACCTTAGCCAAACTCCGAATGCCGGTAAGTGAGAGCGCGGCAGTGAGACTGTGGGGGATAAGCTCCATGGTCGAGAGGGAAACAGCCCAGAGCATCGACTAAGGCCCCTAAGCGTACGCTAAGTGGGAAAGGATGTGGAGTCGCAGAGACAACCAGGAGGTTGGCTTAGAAGCAGCCACCCTTGAAAGAGTGCGTAATAGCTCACTGGTCAAGTGATTCCGCGCCGACAATGTAGCGGGGCTCAAGCGTACC
>NZ_JBHJTJ010000145.1:0-1245 GCF_042267765.1 Gottfriedia sp. NPDC056225
CTACAATGTTAGAAAAATAATAGATATTAACAAAATCATTTTTTTAGAATTATAGAATTTTCCAATTTAGTTTATACTTGAAACAAACCCTTTATAAGTGAAGGTACGCATGTTCTTGAGAATTACTATTTAAGGAAAGTCAGCAGATTTAGTTATAGCTACTACTAGAGACTTTAGGTTTAGCCTATGGTTTCAAAGAGCTTTCTAACCTTTAAATGAAATCCAAAACTGCTTCAAGTAATCCTTCTCAATTGCAATTTGTAGTAAATCAAAATCTTTTGTATTGTTATCAATTTCTTGTAGTAAAACTTTGTTCCGTTCCTCTAACCTCAAAATATCATTTTCTAACGGCATACGATTAGACTTCTCAGAATTTTCCCCTTTATGGCAGTAAACTAAATTCCATAAGTCATCAGAAAACATATAAGACCACGGTATAACATGGTCAACAGATAAGTCCTTTTCAATTATTGTTTCACCACAATAAAAACATTTACGGATACCATCTTTAAATAATAAATCAATATATTTATGAAACTTCTTTAAGGAAGATCTTCTAATTTTATCTTCATCAATTGCTCTTACTTTACGAGAGATACGTGGGCTATAATTAAACCCTTCTAACATTTGTGTCCATCTGTAATTAATTAATGTAAATAAATAATCGTTATGAATTTTAAGTAGAATAGCATTTTGTTTAGTGAAATATACTTTCCCTTCAACACGGTTCAGTTGATAAATTTCGTAAGTATTACCGTTAAGATTCATAAACCGCCAACATACGTCTTGTTTTAGCGTTTTTATTATTTTTTTCACTGAAGTAAAATAATTATTAGTTAATCCGATTGAATCAAAATCTATCTTTTCAAATCTTACCGGTTGAACTGAGTCTCTTTTTTCAAAATATACATTAATTAATTGTTTAGTTATTCCAACTATTTCAGGAGGCTTTTTGATATTTGCACTTTGTATTAAGTTGAAGTATATAATCTGATTCCAATAATACTTTAAGCAAAGTTCTGCAATATCTTTGAATTTAAATACAACAATATCGTTTTCATAATCATCACTAACATTTAATGATAACTCTACTAATGCTTTCCCCCATACCATTTTATAAGTATTATCGAAACTACAATTAAGTATTAGTTTATGCCATTGATTTACGTAATCGTTCATTTTATCACCACTAGAAAATTAAGTTGTACATAATCTTTCAATGTTTGAAAAAACAATGTTATTTAC
>NZ_JBHJTJ010000146.1:0-1126 GCF_042267765.1 Gottfriedia sp. NPDC056225
CGATGAATTACCTACTTTTAATAAATTAATCACATTTGAATTAAGTAATAGTAATGTAACATCATTAAATGGGATAAATAAATTCGAAAATCTTCAAAATGTTGAATTACATTATTTAAATAAGCTAGAAGAAATTAATAATATATGTTCTTTAACTAAATTAAAGACACTAAGAATGGAGAATTGTAAAAAGGTTTTAATAAATGATGATTTAGCATGTTTAACAAATTTAAATGAACTTGCATTAATTAACTGTGGTAATATACCTTCTATAAAATTTATTAAAAACATGAATAAATTAAAAAAGTTTATTTTTCCTGAATCAATTGTTTTAGATGGAGATATCTCACCATGTTTTGGATTAGAATATGTTTATTTTATAAATAAAAAGCACTATTCTCATAAAAATAACGAATTCAGTTGAAAAATATTAAGTAAATCTTTCATAAACAATATAGTTTTATGATCTATGAATCGACACAAGAATTATTTAAATAATTCTTGTGTCGATTTATTATTCTTGTAAATTGATTATTAATTCACCATGACACCCCAACCATCTGAATAACCTCCGAGTGGTTGACTTATCTTATTAAGTTGTCGTTGAAGTTCAATAATTTATTCATACTTTAATAACATTTTCACATAACAATAAATAGTCCAATCATTTGATTCTTCATCTAGTGACAATTCACAACTAAAACCTTCGTTGAATCTCTGTATAAATCCCTTTATTCACATACTAAGCCATCACCATCTTGATCTCATCCATATATTTATAGAGCCATCTTTAAAAAGAAAAAAAAATGTTGTATCCTGCACATAGCCCTGTCAAGTAGACAATGAAAAAAAGAGTATATTAAGCTGCGGCCTTTTCACGATATTCTATCGGGGAAAGGTCGTTAAATTTTTCCTGGAAACGATCATTGTTATAAAAATGAATATATTCATGAATTGCCTTTGCTGCTTCCGCCTTGTCTTTTGGGTTCACCAAATACAACTTTTCCGTTTTTAAATGAGAAAAGAAGCTTTCGATACAAGCATTATCGTAACAGTTACCTCTTCTAGAATGACTTCCTTGAATTTTTATTTTTTCTGTAACTTCCTTTTTATAAGTTGGAGTTGT
>NZ_JBHJTJ010000147.1:0-1071 GCF_042267765.1 Gottfriedia sp. NPDC056225
AGCAATGCAAAAAAAGAAGTACATATCTACTTTTTTTCAGTTTCTAATGACCAAATATCTCATGAATTTTTAGATGTTTTAAAAAAGAAAAGTGATGAAGGAATACCGGTTTATTATGCAGTAGATCGACTTGGTGGAATATTATTAGAACGAAAAGAACGAAAATCTTTAATTGATCATGGAGTACATTTTACGTATTTTAATAAACCTCAATTATCTTACTTTTTCGCTTCAATAAATCATAGAAATCATCGACGAATGACGATAATAGATGGTGAAATTGGCTATATTGGTGGATTCAATATTGGAAAAAAATATATTGATGAAAAAAAGGAATTAAAGCCGTGGAAAGATGTTCAACTTAGATTAGTAGGAATCGGTGTGGAAGGATTAGAAAAACAATTTGTACATGATTGGAGAAAAAATTCCGATCAAAAAATTACTCCGATGGTAATTAGTAAAAAAATTGGGAAAAGCCAGCATCAATTTGTTTCTTATACTAAAATAGGAATCGAACAAGAGTATAGTAAATTATTTAAACAAGCAAAGCATTCCATAACAATTTATTCTCCTTACTTTATACCGAATAATAAAGTAATATGGAATACATTATTAGATGCGGCTAATAGTGGCATTGATGTGAAAATATTATATTCACATAAGTCTGATGCACTATTAGTAGAACAAGCAGCTATACCATATATAAAACAAGCATGGAAAAACAATATAAAAGTGTATGGTTTTAAAAAAGGTATTTTTCATGGGAAAGTACTGAAAATTGATGATCGGGTACTAATGATTGGGACAACGAATTTTGACTCACGCTCGTTTCATTTAACAGATGAATTGAATTGTTATATATATGATCAAAAATTTATAAAACAAGTTGAACCAGAATTAGCCGATGTATTTAACGAGGCATTTGAAATTACGCCTAGTTATATAAAGAAATTACCTTTTAAAGATCGAATAAAAGAAAAAATAGCAAAAGTATTTGAGTTTTATTTATAAACAAATTATCTAGCTGTACTGTTTTTATATCGAAAGAATACAATAAAAAAATAATCAAAG
>NZ_JBHJTJ010000148.1:0-1049 GCF_042267765.1 Gottfriedia sp. NPDC056225
GGCAAGTTCGGTGCGCTGCAGGCCAGTAGCGCGGCGACGCCGAACCACAACGATCTGCCAGGGCTGCAGGGTGGCACAACTACCGAGCGATACCACCTGACCAATGCCCAGCTGACCGACGTAGGCACGATCCCGAACAAGTACGACAAGACGGGCGGAACGATCTCGGGGCGAGTCGGCATAAACGCTCCCAATGTGTCTGAGAATGCAGATGGACTATTGGGGATAGGCGGTTCTTTCGCTACAGCCGCAACCAATAGCGTTCGAGCTTTGCGCGTGGATGCGACTGCAACCTTGGGGTCTGGATTCGGATTCGCAAACTTCGATGCAGCAGGGGTGACTGATGGCCCCAACCCTCTCGATCACCTGATTGGGTATCAGTCTCGCCCAAGGCATGCAGGGACTGGGGCGATGACGCGGCTGTATGCCTATGCCTCATTGCCCACTTGCGATGGGCCGGTTACGCAGGCGTTCGGGCAGTACATATTCGATATTGTGGGTACGGGAGCAGTCAATAATCACACCGGGCTCTACATCGAGCCACTGGTTAAAGCTACCAACAACTATGCCATGTGGATTGATGGGAACAACCCGTCAGTCTTTGGTGGGCCGGTATGGCCTAAGCTGGATGCTGTTGTCCCGCTTGGAGACCCGACACTCCGGTTCTCGACTGTCTATGCAGCCACCGGGACGATCAACACTTCCGATGCGCGCGAGAAGACCGATGTTCTCCCCTTTACCGAGGAAGAACTGGCGGCTGCAAAGCAGCTGGGTTCAGAGATCGGGATGTTCAAGTTCCTCTCAATGGTAGAGAAGAAGGGGAAGGCCGCCAGGTCGCACGTAGGCATGACCGTTCAGCGTGCGATTCAGATTATGCAGTCTCATGGGCTAGACCCATTCGCCTATGGGTTCATCTGCTACGACCAGTGGCCCGAGCAGGCCGAAGTGCGCAGGGAATGGGGGTATCAGCCAGCTGTGGTAGACGACTTTGGGGATGTGGTGAGGGAAGAAGTTCTTCCCGGGTCAGAAGTCATTACGCAGCATCGGGC
>NZ_JBHJTJ010000149.1:0-1032 GCF_042267765.1 Gottfriedia sp. NPDC056225
GATTCTAAAGTTCCATTTCTTTCTATTCAACAACTTGGTAAATTCATTAAGTAGAATATCATTCATTTTGGACCTCATCCCTTTAATTGACAATTTGTATCATATTTAAAATAAGAGACCAAATCTACAAATGATTTGGTCTCTTATATTAGAAGGCGTTTTTATTATTATTCATCACGACAACAAAACCATATTGACCATATCCATTTTATTTAATTCTTTGAATCTAGCCTCATCTATTTTGAATAATTAGCTAAATTTTTTTACCAACTATTGCTACTGGATTCTTACGCTTCTGGAGATTTTCCCATAAAGATTAACCCAATAAAACGAACATACGTTCCAGATAGCGACAGCAATGACAACATTCTGTATTATAGGAAATTTAAACTACTATTTAAATGTAGTATATTGAAGGAATATAAGCTATGGGGGTTTTTATATAGTTCTAAAGAACTATTTTATTGTTACATTCTATTAGATATCCAATTTTTTTAGATAAAACCTTATTAAGCTCCTTAAATTCTCATAAGGAGTTTTAAGATTGTCCAAAAAAAAAAAATACATTAAATAAATTTGGGGTTATTATTAAATTTATAGTAAAATAATTTAATTAGGCGAGGTGGTATAGTTGATTGAAGGAAAAATTATACAATTTTATAGAAAACTAAGAAATTTTACGCAATCCGAATTAAGCGAAGGTATTTGTTCTGCAACTCATATTAGTAAAATTGAAAGAGGGCTTACAGAGGTTTCTGATAATACAATTTTATTAATTGCAGAGCGGCTTAAAATAAATTTAGAAGATGAAACGAAAGCATACAATAGTTTAGATAATCTACTAGAAGAATGGCTTCAATCCATAATTATGAAAATAGAAATTAAAGCAGATCATTTAAAACAACAATTAGAGGAGATTCAACTTTTACATATTTCAAATTTCTTTCAATTTTATAAAGTTATACTTACTAAATATTATTTATTTAAAAATAACGATAAGTTAGCGAAGGAACAATTGGAATATTTAAACCG
>NZ_JBHJTJ010000150.1:0-1016 GCF_042267765.1 Gottfriedia sp. NPDC056225
TAATTGTACAATATCGAGTAATTTAAATTATCAATTTTCAACATCTGAATGAATAGTAGTAGAGAAATAATTAATGGGATCAAGATAGAATCCAAATAAATAGAAAGAAATGAAAGAACGACAGAAATCATTATAAATACGGAGAATATTAAATTTTGATATTTATATCGCATAAAACAAATTAGATTAATCATGCTATTTATCAACAATGCAATGATAATTCCATTACTTATCGTTTTCATAAAAAGAAAATAAATTAACAAAAAGATTAAACTTGGTAAGATCATTTTTCTTATTAAATAAAATTTGAATTTATTAAAGTCAAAATATTTATGTTGAAAAACATACATAGGTATATTAATAATGGGATTGTTTTGTAATAACTTTAACAACCCATATATATAAATAGCAAATGGTAAAAATAATTCGACATATGTCTCATAATACTTAATTTCATCTTTAATAATTAGACTTAAAATTAATGTACCAATAACAAATAAAAAAGCATTTAAAGGATACTTTTTTATTGTCCTAACTATCTTTCTTTTTTGATTAACCAATATGAAGTAATAAGGTGAACTAATCATAGCTATCACCAATTAATTTAGAAATTGTTTGTCGATTCATTTCATAGGGGCTAAAGCTAAGCAAACTTGAATCTTTTATTATCAAATATTCATTACAAATTTCTTCTAAACTATCAATATCATGGCTTGAAACAATGATAATTTTATCCTTACTCTTTTGTGAAATTAACATTTCTTCTAAAATATTAACTTGTACTGGATCGAGCGTAATAAATGGTTCATCTAATAGTAAAAGTCTACTTTCTCTTAAACAGCCAAATACAATTGCAAATCTTTGAATAGTTCCTCTCGACAAAGCATATGGAAAATAATTAACATATTCTTCTAACTTAAAAAGTCTAACAATCTCGTCAATTTTTTGTCTTGCATTTTCTTTCTTATAACCCTTAAGTCTACATAGAAATAACATTTGTTCATACATAGTTAAAT